>JBDTSO010000001.1:0-29630 GCA_039931085.1 Acidobacteriota bacterium
TTACGCGCAATCCGCTTTATTTGGGAAGTTTTATTTTGGGCGTGGGGTTTACGATTGCGTCCGGCGTGTGGTGGCTCGGACTCGTCTTTATCGCCTTATTTTTAGGCATCTATTTGCCGGTGATGCGCGTCGAAGCGAGAGAATTGACCGAGATTTTCGGCGCGGATTATAAAGAATATGCCGGAAAAGTTCCGCTTTTCTTTCCGCGTTTTACGGCTTACGAAGCGTCTGAAACAAAGTTTGATATGGGTTTATATCTGCGTTACCGCGAATACCGCGCCGCTTTGGGTTTACTTTTCGCGTGGTCGGTTTTGTTGGTCAAAGCGATATTTCTCAGATAATTTTTCACAAAATAAGCTGAATTTGTGATAAATTTAGGCGCGGTATTAAGATTTACGAATAAAAGATTCACGAATGAAAAAGTTACTTTACTCTCTTCTAATGATTTGCTGTCTTGCCTATGTTTCGGTTTTCGCGCAAAAATCCGCCAAAGCCGAATCGTTCAGAGCCGGTGAAAGTTTGGTTTATGAAGGCAAGTTCAGCAAATTGCTGCTGCGCGGCATCGAAGTCGCTGACCTTAGTTTTACCGTCGAAAACATTTCCAACAGCAAAAATTATCTCGTTAAAGCCGAAGCCAAATCAAAAGGCACAATTGCCAAACTGTTCGGTCTGAATTTTGAACAGAATATTCAATCAATCGTCAGCGGTGAAAATTTTGCGATTTTAAATACCGCCAAACGCGACGAACAGGGCGACCGCGTGCGCGAAAGCGAAGCCGTTTTTGATTACGCCGCGAAAAAAGTAACTTACGTCGAAACCGATCCGAATGATGTGGCGCGACCTCCGCGCCGCGTCGCTTCACCGATTCAAAAAGACACGCAGGATATAATTTCGGGAATCTATTCAATCAGGCGACTGCCGCTCGCCGTCGGTAAAACTTTTGACATCAGCGTTAGCGATTCCGGTTTGGTTTATAAAATTCCCGTCCGCGTCGCCGCCCGCGAACAGCAAAAAAGTATTTTGGGAAAAACCTGGTGTTTCCGCGTCGAACCGCAAGTTTTCGGTAAAGACCGGCTGATTGAAAAAGACGGCGGTATGATCGTGTGGATTACGGACGATGCCCGCCGTCTGCCCGTCCGCGCGCAAATTGACCTCGACATCGGAAAGGTCGAAGTAAAACTCAAACAAATTAATTACAAACCGTCCGCAGTCGTCAAATTAAAATAATCGCAAAAATGTCTTTGCCCTTGTTTTTTTCTCAAAAGTCCGCATAATCTTTCATAATCTTTAACTTTTTATAGAATTTTATGAACGACCACGACAGTGAAAAAGAACTAAACGAATCCGAAAATTTAGAAGACGGCGCGGATGTCAGAGAATTTGCGTTTGATGGCGATAAACTAAACTCGATTTCATCGGCGGAAACAGCGAAACAGCTTTTCGTTGATGAAGACGATATTCTTCCGTTGAACGCGCTGCCGCCAAAAATCCAAAATGAACCCGAATTGACCGGAAAATTAAACGAATCGGACGAGGTTGAAGACCCGATTTTTGCAGAATTATCAGAGCCGAAACTGCCTGAAATCCCGAAAGAAAATCGCGCCCGTCTGCAAATGCAGTCTCCGACTCGGCTGAATTTTTATTGGTCAATCAAAACAAATCCGTTCAAAACTTTGAACCGCGCATTTGGCGGGAAAACCGGCAGTTACACATTGGTCGTCAAACTCGTCAATCAAAAAAACGGACGCGAAGAATTTTTTCCCGTCGAAGCTGAAGGCTCGTGGTGGTTCAATGTTGACGCGGATACCAAATATCAAGCCGAAATAGGTTTTTACGCCACAAATCGTCCGTTTGTCCGAGTAATGTTTTCCAACACAGTCGAAACGCCGCGCAAAAATCCTTCGCCGCGCTACGATTATTCGGCTGATTTTGCCGTTTCCGCCAACCAATTTGCCCAAGTTTTAGACGTTTCCGGTTTTCCGCAAGACGCTTTTGAAGTGGCGTTGGCGGGCGATGATTTTGAGCGTTCGGAAAACGCGACAAACAAGGCTTTTTCGCAATTCGTCGGACAGGAAAAAGACGATTTTTCAAGCGATGAAATTCGTTTTGCGCTCCTCGCGCTGGCTTCCGGTTACGCGCTGGAAAATCTGCGCGAACAAATCAGCACGAGTCTTTTTGCGGCTTTGAAAGAAAACATTGAAAAACTAACTGCGGAAAATGCGCTGGCTTCTTTACAGGAAAATTTCGATATATTTTCGGACGAAATCGAAGAAGAATTTTTATTGCCGACGGTTTTCGGCGCGAGTTTGATAAACTTTCCGCGAACTTTGAAGAGAAAGAGGTTTTTGCCGAAATTCGTGCCGGTCAGTTCTTTTCGCTTTGTGTCTAGCAGATAAAATTGCGGAAGTCTGCACGAAGTAAGGACGAGAAATAACTTTAACTTCGTGCGTGTTCCCGCGTAAACAGGTTTGTATATCTAAAATCGAATTATGCCAATCGGTTATTTCAGTTTAATTTTACACGCGCATCTGCCGTTTGTGCGTCATCCCGAATATCCTGAATTTCTGGAAGAAGATTGGCTTTACGAAGCCATTACGGAAGTTTATCTGCCGCTGATCTTTATTTTTCAAAATCTGCATGAAGCCGGAATGAAGCCGCGTCTGGCGATGAATATCTCGCCGCCGTTGTGCGAAATGCTGGCGGATAAACTGCTTGAAACGCGCTACACGCGGCATCTCGAAAATCTGCTCGAACTCGCCCGCAAAGAAGTTGACAGAACGCGGAAAGACGCGCCCGAATTTTATGATGTCGCGCAAATGTATGTCAGAAATTTGAGCGCGTCGCTCGATTTGTGGAACAATAAATACCAGCGAAATTTGATAAACGCCTTTCGTCATTTGCAGGAAGAAGGCGTTTTGGAAATCATCACCTGCGGCGCGACGCACGGATTTCTACCTTTAATTTCAACGCCGGAATCACGACGCGCTCAAGTACAAATTGCGGTAAATAATTACAAAAAACATTTCGGCAGACAGCCGCGCGGCATCTGGCTGCCCGAATGCGCTTACGAACACGGCATCGAAAATCTTTTGAAAGATGCCGGAATCGAATATTTTATCGGCGATTCGCACGCGCTTCTTTACGGCGAACCGCGCCCGCGTTTCGGCGTTCATGCGCCGGTGAAATGTCCGAACGGCGTGGCGGTTTTCGCCCGCGACGTGGAAACTTCGCAGCAGGTTTGGAGCGCGGAAGTCGGTTATCCGGGCAACGCTTTATACCGCGAATTTTACCGTGACATCGGTTGGGATTTGCCGCTCGATTATCTAAAACCGTATCTGCACAAAGACGCGGCGCGGCGGCATCTCGGTTTGAAATATCATCGTATTTCCGGGCGCGACGTTTCGGGCGATAGAAAAGAGCCGTATATTCCAAAACTGGCGCGGGCGAAAACCGCCGAAGATGCCGCCGATTTTGTCGGCAAACGCATCAAACAAGCGTATAAACTGCGAGAAACTTTCGCCGGACATCCGCCGCTCGTTGTCGCGCCTTACGATGCCGAACTTTACGGGCATTGGTGGTTTGAAGGTCCGCAGTTTTTAAATTTTACATTCCGCGAACTTCACTACAAAAACGATCAAGTCCGCGCCATCACACCCGGTGATTTTCTCGACTCCGGTTTGCCGATTCAAACGCAGCAGCCGTCCGCGTCTTCGTGGGGCGAAAACGGTTATTACAAAGTCTGGCTCAACGAAAATAATTCGTGGATGTACCCGTATCAGCACGACGCGGAACGAAAAATGACCGAATTTGCCAATAAATATCACACGCCCGACGAACTTGAACGCCGCGTTTTAAATCAACTGGCGCGTGAACTGCTGCTCGCGCAATCGAGCGATTGGGCGTTTCAAATTTATCAGGGAACAACCGTGCAGTATTCAACAAATCGCTTCAAATCGCATATCCAACGCTTCAATTTACTGGCGCAAATGCTCGAAAAAAACGAATTTAACGAAGCGATGCTTACTGAAATCGAAAACCGCGACAACATTTTTCAGGAACTTGATTATCGAATTTATCGAAGTTAGAAACCAAAAATTAAAAAATAAATGGTCAATTTAATTCCTTCGCCGGAATCGGTAATGCAGATTTTGTATAAAACAAACGCTTACCGTTACGGGCATTTTGTCAGTCAAAGCGGACGGCATTCATCGCATTACTTCAAAGTTCCGATGGCGTTTCACATTTCTGACAACGCGCGGATTTTAGCCGTTGGGTTGAGCCGGAAATTTCGGATGGATAGAAACACGGCGGGTCTTTTGCCGCACATCGCCGTTGTCAGTCCGAGCGCGGACGGAATTCCGGTCGCTTTCAGCATCCGCGACGCGCTCAACGGCGAGCAAATTTACTGGGCGACGCGCGAAAACGGGCGACGACAGTTTCCCGATTACATAAAAAATTTCAAAATAAAACCGTGTATCATCGTTGACGATATCGTGCGTTCCGGTTCGACGCTGCTTGAAACTCATCGATTGCTGAAGGATTTAGGCGCGACGGTCATCGGTTTCGGCACAATCGTCAAATTTAAAACCGCGCCGAAGGAAATAGAAAGCATCGAAATCAAATCGCTGGTCGAATTCGATTCTCCGATTTTCGACACGCTTGCCGAATGGCAAACGGCGGATGGAAACGACGCGCCCGAAGAAAAAATTATTGAATTTTAATTAATTATTTTAGCTTTTTCGCTCGATTGTTGACCACAAGTTGCAAAATTTGAAAACATTAACACACTGATTTGCGAGAAAAATAACTTTCCACTAAACTATAAATCTTACGCCCTTGTAGCTCAACGGTAGAGCGCGCGGCTCATAATCGCTCGGTTGCAGGTTCGAATCCTGCCGAGGGCATTCATCAATTTATTAAAAGCCTTGTTTTTATTACACATTTGAATAAAAATAAGGCTTTTTTCCGGGATTTTGAAATTATTTTAAGGTTTTTCCTGAGTTTGACACGGCTCGACGGTCGCTTTCGTGATGCGGACGGGATTTTTCGGCTTATCACCTTCAACCGGCATTTTGTTAATTGCATCAACTGTTTCCATTCCTTTTGTAACGCGCCCGAAAGCGGCGAAAGTTCCGTCGAGATGCGGCGCACTGCCGACGAGAATAAAAAAGTTGGTCGTCGCGCTGTGCGGCTCGTCGGCGCGTGCCATTGAAAGAATGCCGCGTTCGTGTTTGATCTGGCTCGGTTCGTCGGGAAGTGTTTTTCGGGCGCGATTGCCGAGTTCTGCCGTCATCTTTTCCCGGCGCGTGTAAAGGTCGCCGCCTTGCACGATGAAATCGGGAACGACGCGGCTGAAAGTCGTCGTGTCAAACGCGCCGGTTGCCGTCAGATTGAGAAAACTTCGCACTGATTCGGGCGCACTTTCGGGAAACATTTCCATCTCGATAGTGCCGGCTTCGGTTTCAAATTTGACGCATTGCTTTGCCATTGTTTCAACCGTCGCTTTGTCAAACGGCTCGGCTTTTGACGGTTCGACAACCGGACGCTGATTGGCTTTTTTGACGATTTTTTTAACTTCCGTTTCGGCTGGCTTTTCCTGTGCGGCAATGTCAAAAGAAAACATCGCCGGACAAAAAACTAAAATCAAGGCAAACTTAAATAGTGATTTCATTTCTATAAGATAGCAAAATTCAGAGATTTTAAAAAATAATTTCCTAATTTCAAACTCGCTTATTCCAATATCATCAGCACCGCTTCGCCTTTGACGAGTTTTTCACCTTTTTGATTTTCGCAAACGGTTTGAATCGTTACGATTGGTTTATCTTCGCGGATGTTGCTGACGGTCGCATAAACCGTGACGGTATCGCCGATAAAGACGGGCGCGACAAACCTTAATGTTTGGCTCAGATAAACTACTTTGCGGACGCTGAATCCGTAGCCTAAAACGCCGGAAATAAACGCGCCGCTCAACATTCCGTGGGCGATGCGTTTGCCGAATTGCGTTTCTCTTGCAAATTCTTCGTCTAAATGAATCGGGTTGTAATCACCGGAAATATCGGCAAATTGTTTGATAAGTTCGTCCGTTACTTCGCGGCTTTTTGAAAATGTGTCGCCAACTTTTAAGTTCATAATTTTTGTTTGTTATTTTTTTAGCTATTGTGTCGAAATGCGTCTAAAACCGCAAAACTTAAATTACTTTTAGTAAATTTTTACACATAATTTGAAATAAAAAGGCAAATTTTACAATCGGGTTTCGTCAAGTTCACGCACAATCTAATTTTAAATTATGAGAAAGGGGAAAGTGGTAAAAGATCAAACAAAACAGTCGGTCAACAAGGGCAAACCTCTTGAAATAAAAGTAATCACTCCGGCAAAAATCGAATAAAAATATGCAAACCGTTTTTTGATTATATCCGGTCTTCTGTTTACTATTTATTATTTTCGATTTATATTTATCCCTAAAAAATTATGAGCAAATATCGCAAAATCGTCTGGAACGAAGGGATGCTTTTGACTCCGCATCATTTTCAGCAATGGGATAATTATTACGAAGAACTTTTGAGTTCGCGTCTGCGGGCGGTAATGCCTTATGAATACGGTGTTTTGGATTTGCAGGTAAATAATGAAGCCGTTGCCAACGGAAATTTTCAGATTACAAACTGTTACGCCGTGCTGCCCGACGGATTGCTGATTAATGTTCCCGATACGGAAGCCGTTCCCGATCTGCGTCCCGTCGGCAATCATTTTCATCCCGAACAGGAAAAACTCGGCGTTCATCTGGCGATTCCGGCGAAAAAAATCGGTGAGGCAAATTATCAGGCGAACGGCGCGAAAGCCAACATAAATATACGGTTTTTACAGGAAGGCGCGCTCGTCAGAGATGAAACTACCGGAACTAACGAACAGCCGCTGGCACTTGCGAAAAGCAATCTGCGGATAATTTTTGACGACGAGCTGCGCGACGGTTTTACATCAATAAAAATCGCTGAACTTGAAAGAACGCCAACCGGACAATTGAAGATTTCCGAAGAATATATTCCGCCGCTTTTAAAAGTTTCCGCGTCCGTCTGGCTGGTAAATATGCTTCGCCAACTGGTCGAAATTTTGATTACGAAAAGCGGCAGTTTAGGCGAACAGCGGCGGCAGAGAAACGCTTCATTGGCGGATTTTACGACTTCGGAAGTGGCGATTTTTTGGCTGCTGCACACAATCAATAATTCGATACCGACGCTGGCGCATTATTTTCGTTCGCCATTGCTTCACCCGGAACCGCTTTATCTGGAAATGGCGCGGCTGGTTGGTCAGTTGATGACGTTTGCGACGGAATTTCATCCGAAAGACATTGTAAAATATGAACACGACGATTTGTATTTTACGTTCAGCAATCTTTCGGCGATGTTGAAGGAATTGCTCGAAATCGTTATTCCGAGCCGGTGTGTTCCGATTCCACTTGAAAAAACGCGCGAAACGCTGTATGTCGGGCGCGTCGAAGATGAAAGATTATTAAAAGAAGCCGGATTTTATTTGGCTGTTCGCGCACAAATGCCGGAATCGAAATTGATTGAAGGCGTGCCGCGCGTCGTCAAAATCGCCTCGCGCGACGTGATTGATTCGGTCATCGGTTCGGCACTTCCGGGCGTGGTTTTGACACATTCCAATCCGCCGCCCGCGCCGATTCCGGCTCGCGTCGGTTTCCGGTATTTTATGCTCGACACCATCGGACCGTATTGGAACGGCATCAAAGGTTCAAAAGTTATCGCCGTTTATGTGCCGGACGAAATTCCCGATGAGAAGTTGGAAATGTATGCGGTGAAACCCTAACAAGTCGAGAGTCAGGAGTCAAAAGTCGAGAGAAAAATCTTCTTGACTCCCGACTCTCAACCAAATATTATGAGCGAAAGAAGTAATAAAAACGATTTGGTGGCATTTGCCGGACCTGTTTTCGATTTGATTTTGCGTCTGAAAGCCGGAATTGTCGCGCCTTCAAATGAACTGCGTCCGCAGATCGCGGCGATGTTGATGGATTTTGAAAAACGTGCTGAACGCTATCGTTTTAATCATAAAATTATTCAGGTTGCGAAATTCGCGCTCGCTTCGTTTGTTGACGAAACGGTTTTAACCAATAATTTTCCGTTGCGCGATGAATGGGAAAAATATCCTTTGCAGCTCGAATATTTCGGCGAACAACTTGCGGGCAATAAGTTTTTTGAAAAACTCAGCGCGATGATTAAACAAATCGAGCAGACGGCGGACGCGGTGGAAATTTATTACGTTTGTATGCTGCTCGGTTTTAAAGGCAGATACGGCGTTTACGAACAGGAAAAACTGCTGGCGATTATGCAAAGCACGGCAAATGCGCTGGTTAAAGTCGGAAAAATAAAGCCCGTCGAACTTTCACCGAATTGGCTGGCGAACGATCAGCCGAAACCGCCTGAAGAGCGCGGAATGCCGGTTTGGGCAAAAATCAGCGCGTTTAGCGGTCTAGGTTTAGCCCTGATTATTTATTTAACAATGTTTTTGATGACTGCGAACTTCTTGAAGGGTGCTATTGATAAATTACAACTTTAGCGGTTTTGATCGGCAATTTACAGATAATGTGTAAATTGCCAGCCGCTCCATCATTGAAATTATGGCTTCGTGGCAAGTTAATCAACTTAAATATGCTTTTGGTATCGGTGGATTGATGTCTTTTTACGGCATCGTTTCAATGATTACGTGGTTGGCTGGCGACCGATTCGGTTATACTTATACTCAAAGAATCGTAATTATCGTTCTTGTTTTGCTGACTCTGCCGATTGCCCTCGTTACGGGCTACGCGGCAAAACGGCGAAGTAAAAAGAAAGAAGTCAAAGAAGCGGAAGCTAAAGTTGAAGAAAAATCAACCGATGACAAAGCGCAAAAACTCGCTGTGCCGACGGGAAATTATGACGATTTATCAAAGAGTTCAGAAGAAGTAATTCAGTTTTTGAAAAGTTCAAATCTCGGCGAAAACGGTAAAGAAGCCGTTTATTCTCTGCCGTGGTATGTCGTCGCGGGATTGCCGAAAAGCGGCAAGTCTTCGCTCGTTTTGGGTTCAAATCTGGATTTCCAAAATTTGCCGAGCCAGCGCGAGTCGGAGCAAAAATTTATTCGCTCGACGCGAAACATTGATTGGCGCGTAACCAGTGATGCGGTTTTCGTTGACACGGCAGGACGTTATCAAACCGAAGGCATTGACGGCGACGAATGGGCGGCTCTGCTCGAGGTAATCAAAAAATCCCGTCCGAAACGTCCGCTTGACGGATTTTTGCTCGCCATCAACGCGAACAAAATTTTAAGTTCAAATGAACAGGAAATTGAACAAAATGCTAAGATTCTGCGGACGCGGCTCGACGAAGCGATGCAGCGATTAAAGGTGCGTTTTCCGGTTTATCTGGTTTTTACAAACGCCGATTCGATTGAAGGCTTCCGCGATTCGTTTTCGACTTCCAAAAACGAAGGCAAAAACTTAGTTTGGGGCGCGACGATTCCGCTCGAAAAAAGCGAAAACGCGCAGACGATGTTCGACGGGGAATACGAAATACTGCACAATTCGCTGATGAAACGCCGCCTGATGCGCCTTTCCGCGCCGTTTCCGCCGGTTCGTCAACTGCGTATTTTTAATTTTCCGCTTCATTTCGGTTCGGCGCGGCGCAAAATCGGCGCGTTTGTTTCGACGCTGTTTCGCCCGAATCCGTTTAGCGAAAGTCCTTTTTTGCGCGGTTTTTATTTCACCGCCGCGCCGTCAAAAAGTCCGCCCGTCAAACCCGGACAAACTTTGGCAAACGTGCCGCAAACTCTCGGCAATACTTATTTTACCGAAAGATTTTTCCGCGATGTGCTGCTGCGCGACAAAGATATAGTCCGCACTTTTCAGCAGCAAAAACAAAAACCGCCGATTTTGGGTTGGGTTTTAACTTCAATCGGAGCGTTGCTGGTTTTCGGATTTCTGGTGATGGCGGGCGTTTCGCTTTACAAAAACAAACAACTGCTCGACGAAGCAGAAACCAAAGGCGAGGCGGTTTTGAACATCGTCAAATCCGATGCGGGGAAAAATCCGCTTGAAAAACAGAAAGATGATGTTATTCGGGAAATGAATGCGACGAATGATTTGCGCGAAGTGATGACAAAGATTGACGATTACGACCACAACGGCGTGCCTCTTGATATGCGCTTCGGAATGTATTCGGGAAATCGCGTTTATAATGAGGGACTTTTGCCGATTTATTTCAGCGTCATCGAACAGCGATACAGAAATCCGACGGTCGAGCGTTTGAAAAAGGAACTGGAAAAGTTTGCTAACACTCCACAAACTGCAAATCCGGCGCAATTGACCGCGCAGGAAGAAGAAAATCTGGGTAAAAATTACGATTTGTTAAAGGCATATTTGATGCTGACGAGCGATTACAAAGACAAAGCCGAGCCTTCGCATATTTCAAATACGCTCAAAGATTACTGGGTTTCGGAGGCGAAAGTTCCCGCCGGAATGGAACTCATCGCGCAACAGCAGCTCGATTTTTGGGCGAAACAGGTTCCGCGTCAGGATGCGATTGGAAATATGACCAGCGTTCAGATGGACAAGCCTCTGGTCGAAGCTGTTCGCAAAAAACTTCAGGCATTTCCGCCGGTTTTTCGTTATTACAAAGAAAAAGTTACGGAAATTTCCAAACAGGTTGATGAAAACGTCGGACAGACGACGGTTCAGGGAATTTTGACCAGAAGCGGCGCGAACTTCCCCACTTATATGGACGGAACTTATACAATTCCGAGCGCATACACGCTTGAAGGCTATAAGTTGATGAAAACCGCGATTGACGAAGCCGACACGAAATTGAATTCGGAAAATTGGGTAATGGGCGATCAAAATAAAAGTTCCGTTACACAAACTACCGACGCGGGAACGCTCGAACAACGCTACCTGCGCGATTATTCGGACAACTGGAAAAAACTTATTCAGGGAACAAGCGTCAAATTTGATAAAGCGAATGCCGCCGAAGCGTTGCAGGCGTTTTCGTCCGCCAATTCGCCGATGAAAATTTTGATGATGCAGATTGCCCGCAACACGAATTTTTCCGCCAAACCGACGGAAGACGGCTGGTGGGAATGGATAAAAAGTTTTTTCAGTAAAAAAGTGTCAACCGAAACAGGCGGCAGTACGCAGGTTGAAAAAGATTTTCTGCCGCTTTTCACATTTGTCGGAAAAGAAGAGAAAACCAAAGCTCCGCTTGACGATTATCAAAGCGCAATCGGGGCGGTTTCAAATAAATACAGCAGTTTTTCAGCCGCTGACATAAATCAACTTTCAGTGGATTTGGCGAAAGATGACAATAAAAAGTTTACTGAATTAAAATCTGCCGAAACAAAAATTAACGGTTTGTTAAACGGTTTTAATACGACTTCGGCAGGACAGGAATTAGCCAGTCTTTTGAAAGAACCGATTGATAATTTGAATTCTTTGCTCGGCACCGGACTGAAAGAACAGCTTGACAAAGCGTGGAGAGATCAGCTTTTGCCGTCGGCGAAAGAAGCCGAAAAAGGTTTTCCGTTTGAAGACGCGGACGCGGAAACCGATCTGCCGAAGTTGACGGCTTATCTAAATCCGGTTGACGGCAAATTATCGAAATTCTACGACGACCGTTTGAAGAAATATTTTGACGGAAATCCGGGCAGCTTAAAGCTCAAAGAAACCAACGATGTTAAATTCAGCGACGAATTTGTCAATTATTTAAATAGCGCGTTTCAACTGCGCGAAGCCTTATACGGCAAAAACGCCGCGCCGAATTTCAGTTATCAATTCACGTTGAAACCTGTTGACAAAGCAATTATCGAAGGCACGATTGACGGACAATCAATAACTTCGGAAGGGACGGAAGCGAGTAAATTGCTCAAATTCCCCGCCGATACGAGCGCGAGCGGCATCGGCGTTTATCTGAAATTAATCGGTTCGGGCGACGCGAATTCCACTCTAGGAAGTTCTTTGGCAAATACTTCCGCGCCAAACGTCAACTCTGCAAGCAACACGAACTCCGCGCCAAGCAAAAATTTACAAAACAGCACCAATAGTTCTTCAAACGCGGTGCTGCAAAATACGGGAACTTGGGGTTTGTTTAAGTTTTTTAACTCCGCTTCGTCAAATAAAGAACCGAGCGGTGAATATGTTTTGAACTTCAAAATCGGCGGCAAAACCGCGACGGCAATTATTAAACCGGGCGGCGGCGATTTATTTAACAAAGATTTATTCAAATCGGTGCGTGCGCCGGAGAAGTTATTAAAGCCGTGAATCGCTATGTCTATGAAACTGCAATTTACGATTCACGATTTACGACCAAAGAAATATGAATGAAGCAAAAACACAACTCGACGCGGGAAATTTGAATGGCGCGATGGAAGCAGCTCTGCAAATGGTCAAGGCAAATCCGACGGACGCAGCGGCGCGGACATTTCTTTTTGAACTTTCGTGTTTTGCGGGAAACTGGGATCGCGCCGAAAAACAACTGGAAGTTATCGGTCATCAAGATGTCAAGGCGATAATCGGCGCACAGATTTTTAAGCAGAATCTTGGCGCGGAACGAGATCGTCTGCGTCATTTTGCCGATGGTTTGATGCCCGAATGTTTGATGACACCGCCGAAATATGTCGAAGATTTGCTCGTCGCCAATAACCGTCTGCGCGAAGGCAAAATCGCCGAAGCGCGGCAGGTTTTAGATAAAATAGAGGAAGAAAGACCGGCTTTTGCCTGTAAAATTAACGGTGAAGAATACAGCGATTTCCGCGATTACAATGATTTTACCTGTTGCATTTTTGAAACAATCGTCAAGGATTCTTACGCCTGGATTCCGTTCGAACAAGTCAAAAAAGTTGAATTTGAAGAGCCGAAGAGTCTGCGCGATCTTTTTTGGGTGCAAACAAAAGTTGAAATGATAAACGGCACGACGGGCGAAATGTTTTTCCCCGCGCTTTACGTCAATTCGTGGAAAAGCGATAACGATCAGGTGCGTCTGGGCAGAATGACCGATTGGCAGGATTTGGGCGACGATTTATACATCGGTGAAGGATTGCGCGTTTTTTGGTTTGACGGACAGGAAAAGGCAATTCTCGGACTGCGTGAAATTGAATTTTTTCATTCGGAAGAATAAACTGAGCGAAATAATTTTTTCCGCCGACAAACGACTAAGCAAAATAAAATTAGCAGATTAAAAAACATTTATGACCGTTGAACCATTACCCCCGGTAATTAACTTAGAAGTGATACTGTCGCCGATCTCGGAAGAAAATCCTGCGGGAGAAAGCACGCGCTACTCCGGGCTTTACGACGAAATCAACGAAGCGCGGCGGGCAGATGAAGATTTGGCATTAGGAGCGTGGAAAACCGACTTAAAAGTTGCCGATTTTCGCAAAGTGATTGAATTGGCGAGACCTGCGCTGGAAAAAGAAACCAAAGATTTACAAATTGCCGTGTGGTTTTCCGAAGCACTTGTTAAAGAATACGGATTTGTCGGTCTGCGCGACAGTTTGAAAATGGTCAGCGGTTTGCAGGACAAATTTTGGGAAACAATGTTTCCTGAAATTGACGACGGCGATCAGGAAGGTCGCGCCAACGCCATTTCGTGGATGGATACGCAAACCGCGTTTACCATTAAGGAAGCAACAATAACACAGGGCGACGGATACAGTTTTTTTGATTTTGAAGATTCAAAACGCTTTGATATTCCCGACAATATCGAAACATTAGGTTCCGCCGATCAGGAAATTTATCAAAAGCTGAGAGCGCAAGCCGAAACTGAAAAAAAAGTTACGTCCGATTTGTGGCGCAAGGCGAAATCCGAATCGCGCCGTGCTTTTTACGAAGAACTTTCGCTCGTTATCGAAGAATGTTGGACGGAATACGCTGATCTTAACCGCGTCATCGAAGAAAAATTTGATCGCAATCAAGCTCCCGGACTCAGCAATTTAAAAAAATCGCTGGAAGACGTTCAAAATCAAGTTAAAAAACTTTTGGAAGAAAAACGCGCCGAAGAACCCGACGAGATTGAAGAAGGAATTGACGAAGAAAAAAGTGGTGGAAATGAAGCAAGTTCGACGGACAAAGGCGGAATTGTCGTTTCAAGCGTCGGCGGAACAATTCAAAATCGGAAAGACGCGCTTCGGAGGCTTTCCAATCTTGCCGAATTTTTCCAAAAAACCGAGCCGCACAGTCCGGTTTCATATCTCGTGCAGCGTGCCGTCAAATGGGGAAATATGCCGCTTGAAACGTGGCTTCAGGATGTTATCAAAGACGAATCCATTCTCTCGCAACTGCGGCAAACACTCGGCTTTAACACAAACATAACGGATTCGCCGGAATCCCAATAGATTGTCTGAAGTTTATTTATAAATTAAAAACCAATAAAGATAAGGAGAAAAATTATGCCAAAAAAAGAAAGTCTGCAACATAGAATTGATCGCGTGCGTCCGCCGCGTATTCAAATTACATACGATGTCGAAGTCGGCGGAGCAATCGAGTTAAAGGAATTGCCGTTTGTCGTCGGAGTAATGGGCGATTTTGTCGGCAAACCGGAAGAAATGCTGCCCGCGCTCAAAAATCGCAAATTTGTTGAAGTTGACCGCGACAATTTTGATCAGGTATTGTCCGGTATGAAGCCGCGTCTGGCTTACAGCGTCGAGAATAAATTGCAAAACGACGGCAGCAAGCTGGGTATCGAACTAAAATTCAACAGTATCGAAGATTTTGAGCCTGACAATGTTGTCCAGCAGGTTGAACCGCTTCGCAAACTCGTCGAAGCGCGTAAAAAACTTTCCGATTTGCGTTCAAAAATGGACGGTAACGAAAAGTTGGAAAATATTCTTAACGATATTATTTCAAATACCGATAAACAACAGCAATTAAGCGATGCGCTCGGCATCGAAGGTGGAAAGGAGGAATAAATTATGGCTGATAAAGCAAAACAAAAAGAAGTTGAAGTGCAGGAGCAGGAAGTTCAGGAAACCAGTCTGCTCGACCAGATTTTGACCGAGGGCAGAATGGCGCGGGACGAATTTCAAAAGGAAAGTGCCAAAGATATGATCGGCGAATTTGTTTCCCAGGTGATGTCGGGTCAATTAACAATGTCCAAAAATATGGATGTGGCAATTAATTCCCGAATTGCCGAGATTGATCGCCTGCTGACCGAGCAGATGAATGAAATTATGCACCACGCAGATTTCCAAAAGTTAGAAGGCTCGTGGCGCGGACTTCATCATCTGGTGATGAACAGTCTTACCAGCACACAGCTTAAAATCCGTGTGATGAGCGTCAACAAAAAAGATTTGTTGAAGGATTTTGAACGCGCGGTCGAATTCGACCAATCGGCATTATTCAAAAAAGTTTATGAAGATGAATACGGCACTTTCGGCGGCGCACCGTTCGGCGCGTTGATCGGCGATTACGAGTTCGGCAATCATCCGCAGGATATGGCTTTACTTGAAAAATTGTCGGGTGTCGCGGCGACGGCGCACGCGCCTTTTTTAAGCGCGGCATCACCGGAATTATTCGGTTGGGACGAATATTCGAATATGACTGAAGTACGCGATGTTTCAAAGATTTTTGACCGCACGGAATATATGAAGTGGCGCAGTTTCCGCGAATCGGAAGATTCGCGCTACGTCGGTTTGACGCTTCCGCGCGTTCTCGGACGAGAACCTTACGGCGCGGCGACCAGACCGATTGAGACGTTTAATTTTGAAGAAGAAGTTACCGGCAAAGACCACTCCAAATATTTGTGGAGCAATGCCGCTTACGCTTTGGGCGTTCGTCTGACTGAGGCTTTTTCGATGCACGGCTGGTGCGTGGCGATTCGCGGCGTGGAAGGCGGCGGCTTGGTTGACGGACTACCGACGCATACGTTTGAAACCGACGAGGGCGAAATAGCGATGAAATGTCCGACGGAAGTTGCCATCACCGACCGCCGCGAAAAGGAATTTGCCGACAACGGATTTATTCCGCTCGTTCACTGTAAAAACACCGATTACGCGGCATTTTTCGCCACCCAATCGGCGAACAAAGCGAAGAAATACGATACTGATTCAGCCAATGCCAACGCGCGGCTTTCAACTCAGCTTCAATACATTTTCGCCGTTTCACGTTTCGCTCATTATTTGAAATCAATGATGCGAGACAAAATCGGCAGCTTTATGTCGCGTGAAGAGGCGGAAAAATTCTTAAATCGGTGGATAAGCAATTACATTCTGGATAGCGATACCGCGTCGCAAAATGCCAAAGCATCACGTCCGCTGCGCGAAGCTCGAATTGACGTTGCTGAAATTCCTGGAAAACCCGGCTGCTACAAAGCAGTTGCCTTTTTACGACCGCATTTCCAGCTTGACGAACTCTCGGTTTCATTAAGATTAGTCGCGGAATTACCCGCTCAAGTTAAATAAATAAAACAGCAAATTATTTTTAGCCATTTATGCAAAAGATAATTTGCTGTTCGTCAGTTATTTATGGGATCAAAACTTAATAAACTTTAAGTAGCCCAGATAATAAACTCGGCTGTTTTTTTTAACAATCGGGTTGGTCAGATAATAAAAATGGTTTAAGGAGAATAAAAGAATATGGCTAACATCTTTATGAAATTGGATTCTTTACAAGGAGAATCTAAACAACAAGACTTTGATGGTTGGATCGAGGTTGAACACGTAAATTACAGTGTCCATTCTCCGTCATCAGTCGGAACCGGAACGGGAAGCGGTGTAGGAAAAGCAGAACCGTCACCTATTACTGTCGTCGCCTATCAGGGAGCGCACACGCCTGAGATATCAAAGCGTCAATACGAGGGAATGCATTGGAAGGATGTAACTATCACTTTTTTGAAGCAGACAGGCGCGACATCATCAAAAAACGATAAGTATTTAGAAATAAAATTGAAGGAAGTATTTTTGGTAGGATTTCAGCCCCAATTAGGAGGAAATGAAAAGCCGCTCGAAACATTTACTTTTACTTATAATGATATTGAAATCGAGTATTTCAAACAAAATGATGACGGATCAAATGTTTCGGTAGGTAAGACCGGATATAACACGAAGACAAATGTCGCTCGCTAGGATGTTTGAAACTTTTTGTAAAACTTCTCTCTGATTTGAGAAATCTCTTGATTTGAAGAATTTCTACGGATTCTGATAGGTTGTATGAAGTTTTCAATCTATTAGAATCTGTATTTTCTGCGACAAAATTTTACTAATCTTTTTAGTTAGAATTCTAACAAAATTTGAAAATCAACAGATAATTCATACAACTGAGCCGTTTTCAGAATTATTAGTAAAAAGTTACCTTGAGAAAAGGATAAAACAGGCGGAATTTTATGTTTGGCTTACCAGCGTGGGCATTTCGTCCTTTGGCATCAACGTGGACATTTACAACTTCAGAATCCGGTGAATTTGACGCACTAATCTTTGCCGCCGGTAAAGGATCATTCTATGTAACAGACAGCAGAGATCCAGATGAAATCGTTCATGAAATATTATATGTTGGAGCCGGAGTCACCAAAAGTAAGGGTCCTATTCCATTTGGGGTTGGCGGTGCTTTTTCAACACCCGATATGCCAAGCTCCGGTGTCGGACCAATTATGATGGGATCATCAAAATCTTCTCTGGAATTAAGTGATTTCGAGGGATCGGGAATCATCTTTTCGGCAGCCGCCGGTATCGGTAAAGGAAAAGATTATGCAATTATTCTTTTCGGGTTACCGCCTTTTACTGTTGCCGGAGGACGAATGGAAGGCATTCAGTATATGGCTCCCGGATTTGGCTTTACCGCGATGCCTTGCTATTTTACAGTTGATCCCTGAGCAATCTATTAATTTTAACAAACTTTCTAGTTTGTTTATCTCAGAAACCGTTTGTAAACTCGGAGAATGAAATTGCGGGATAATGAAATCAGGATAACTCCGTCAATCGTTGATCGTCTGCTTGATTTTGAGCCGAAAGTTTCTACTGAAGCACCGAAATCGCGCTCGAGAAGTTTGAGCGAATTGAAGCAAGCGGTCAGGCGCGATCTGGAATGGCTTTTGAACACCCGTCATTCTCCGATTGAAATTCCCGAAGGTTTGGAAGAAATCAACAAATCTATGGCAATTTACGGATTACCGGATTTTACGGGTTTGAGTTCAAAAAATCACGACGACCGAAAAAATTTGATTCACAGCATCGAAACGGCTCTGCGAATTTTTGAACCGCGCTTTACGAACTTAAAGGTAATACTTGAAGAAATTGACAGTGTTGAAAGAGGCGTTAAATTTCGGATTCAGGCAACTTTAAAAGTTGAGCCGACACCCGAACCCGTCGTTTTTGATACGTTTCTGCAAGTAGGAAGCGGCGGATTTGAAGTCAAGGAAACCAGTTAAAATTTTCATTTTCAATGCGCGACGAACTTTTAGATTATTACGAACGTGAACTGATTTTTATTCGCCGAATGGGTGCGGATTTTGCACGAAAATATCCGAAGGTCGCCGCGCGTCTGCTGATTGACGAAGAAAAGATCGAAGACCCGCACGTCGAGCGAATGATTGAGGCTTTCGCTTTTTTAGCCGGACGAATCAATCTGAAACTTGATGATGAACTGCCGGAAATTACCGAGGCATTTCTGAATGTTATCTATCCTCATTATCTATCGCCGATTCCTTCAATGGCGATTTCGCAGTTTCTCCTCGGCTCTCCGAAAAATAAAATTACCGCTATTCAGAAAATCGAACGCGGAGCAAAACTTTACTCGCGCCCGATTGACGGTTCGCCTTGTAATTTTAAGACTTGTTATGACACTCAACTTGTTCCGGTAGAAGTTCTCTACGCTAATTTGGAATCCGTCGCCCCGCCGAACGCGCAGGGAAAACTCACCGATTGCCAGATTCGCATCAGCCTGAAATGCTTCGGCGACACGATGTTTTCCGAACTGAAAGATGCTGAAACGAGCGAACCGTTGAAGTTTTTGCGCTTTTATCTGAACGGCGACCCGCAACTTGTTTTTCCGCTTTACGAATTGATTTTTAATCATTCATCAGCCGTCGAAATTCAGCCGAAAGAAACGCCGATTACCAATAAAACTTCACTCTCAATGAGTAATATTCAGCTTAAATTACCTGATCCGGTAGTGTTGCCGAAGGAGTCAATCCGCGAAGTCGGTTATTCGATTGACGAGGGAATGCTGCCGTATTCAAAAAATTCTTTCGTCGGTTATCGTTTGTTGACGGAATATTTTACATTTCCGCATAAATTTTTGTTTTTTGATATATATGGTCTTGACGAGGCGGCGCGAAAGAAATTTGGTAATCATTTTGATATTGTAATTCATCTGAAAAATGTTACTCCGCCGCGCGCGCCCATCACATCTGATTCGTTTTTACTCGGTTGTTCGCCGATTATTAATCTGTTTTCGCTGATTGCCGATCCGATTTATCTTTCGCAGCAAAAATACGAATATCAGATAATTGCCGATATTCATCGTCAGTCTGCAACGGAAATTTATTCGACCGACGAAGTTTTTACAACTGACCCGCGCACCGGAATTACACGCGAATTTTCTCCGTTTTATTCGTTGAAACACGCTCACGGCAACCAGAAAGAAAAGGTTTTCTGGTATGCCAATCGCCGCGCGTCGCAAAGACCGAATGACGATGGAACAGAAGTTTTTCTAACTCTGGTGGACAAAAATTTTAATCCGCGCGTTCCGGCTGAAGAAGTCATTACCGTGAGAAATACCTGCACAAATCGTGATTTACCGGCACGGCTTCCCTTCGGCAGCAAAGAAGGTGATTTTGAAATTGAAGGCACGGCTTTGATTTCACGAATTCGCTGTTTGACCAAACCGACGGAAACGATTCGCCCGCCGCAACGCAGGGCTTTGCAGTGGCGTTTGATTTCACATTTAAATTTAAATTTTTTGTCGCTTGTCGAAAATCAGAATGGCGTTCCCGAAGCCTTGCAAGAGATATTGCAGCTTTATAATTTCAATGATTCGGCAGTCAATCACAAACAAATTCTGGGAATCACGGGCATTGAAAGCAGAAAAATCGTGCGGCAAATCGGTAATCGCACCGGCGCGGGATTTGTGCGCGGAGTTGAAACGACGCTCGAATTTGACGAAGATCAATTCGTCGGCAGCGGATTGTTTGTTTTCGCCAGCGTTCTCGAAAGATTTTTGGGCATTTATACTTCGCTAAATTCTTTTAACCAATTAGTTATCAAGACAAAGCAGCGCGAAGAAATCGTCAAAAGGTGGATGCCGCGAGCAGGCGATCAGGCGTTATTGTAGATTTCAAATTTATTTCGAGCAGGTCGATATATGTTTTGAAGAACATTTAAAATGCGGAAACACGCTGCGCTCTAAGTGTGTTTTTTTCGCATTATGTTCGAAACTTCTTCTCATCTGCTCAAAGTAAATAAAAAACTTTAATCTTAAAATTCGATGGAAAAACCTTTAGATCAAGAACTTCTCGACGAGCCGTACAAGTTTGAATTTTTTCAAGCCGTGCGACTGCTTGAAAGAATGTTTCCCGAAAAAACGGCTGTTGCCCGAAGTGTAACGCCGGAGAAAGAGGTCGTTCGCTTTCGCTCCAATGCTTCTTTGAGATTTCCGCCGGCTGAAATTTTTGACATAAAGCAGACTGTTGATGATGTATCCGACGAACAAAAACTTGAAATGTTCGTCAGTTTTATGGGAATGCTCGGAATTGTCGGAGTTTTGCCCGTGCATTATACCGAACTGGTTGTCGAACGCGCCCGATACGGCGACACGGCTCTCTGGGCATTTTTGGATATTTTCACGCACCGCACCGTTTCGATGTTTTTCCGCGCGTGGGAAAAATATCGTTTTCCCGTTCAATATGAACGCGGCAATGACGATTTTACGGCATATCTGTTTGATATTGTCGGTCTTGGAACTCAAGGCTTGCGCGGTCGCTTAAATTTGGATGATGAAAGTCTTCTGCCCTATTCAGGTTTAATCGTTCAAAAACCTCATTCAAAATTCGCGCTTGAGCGATTATTGTCGGATTATTTCGAGGTTAGTGCAAAAATTCATCAGTTTAGCGGTCAATGGTTAACGCTTGATGAAGAAAGTATCACACGGCTCGGCACGGCAAACAGTGTGCTTGGGGCGACGACCATCATCGGAACGCGCGTTTGGGATTACCAGTCAAAGTTTCGTATCGTTTTCGGTCCGTTAAAGTTTGTAGAATATCAAGCCTTTCTGCCGAACGGCTCGTCATACAAACCGATGCTTTCGATTGCGCGTTTTATGTCCGGCGACGAGTTTGATTTTGAAGCGCAGTTAATATTAACGGCGAAAGAAGTTCCGAGTACAATTTTAACGACGCGGGCGATACGCTGTCCGATGCTCGGATGGACATCTTTTTTAAAAACCAGACCGTTCAAGCGCGACGATGAACAATTGGTATTACAGACAGAAAATTAAACAAAACCAAATAAAGATATTGTAATTAAATAATCGGAGGAAAATATGGATGTTAATCTGAAATCACTTATCGGAAGGCTGAATGACACTTGCCGGTCGGCACTCGAAGGCGCAGCCGGATTGTGTCTGTCGCGGACTAATTACGATGTTGAGATAGAGCATATACTGGCAAAACTGCTCGAAGCAGAAGATACTGATATTTCGCGGATTTTGCGGCATTTTGAAATGAATCCCGACCGAATGACAAAAGATGTTTCGGCGGCACTTGAACGCTTAAAAAGCGGCAATTCGCGCACGCCGGGTTTGAGCGAAAGAATTCCGCACTGGATTCAGGACGCTTGGCTTTTGGCATCCGTCGAATACGGCTCGGCGCGTGTTCGCTCCGGTCATTTAATTTTGGCTCTGATGTCAAATGAAAATTTTGCGAGAATCGCCCGCGATATTTCCCGCGAATTTAATGAATTGACCAAACACCACGACACCTTAAAACGCGAATTTACGGATATTGTGTCAGGTTCGGCTGAAGAACGCGAAACGGGCAGTTTGTCGGAAACAGCGGCGGCGACATCGGACGGTGCGCCGGTAGCGAGCGGCGTTCCCGGAAAAACAAAAGCTCTCGACCAGTACACGGAAGATTTAACCGCTAAAGCTCGCGCCGGAAAAATTGATCCGATTCTCGGGCGCGATTTTGAAATTCGGCAGGTAATTGATATTTTAACGCGCCGCCGCCAGAACAATCCGATTTTGACGGGCGAAGCGGGCGTGGGCAAAACCGCCGTCGTTGAAGGTTTCGCGCTGAAAATTGTCGAAGGCGACGTTCCCGAACCTCTGAGAAATGTTATCCTCCGAACTCTCGATTTAGGACTGCTGCAAGCCGGCGCAGGAATCAAAGGTGAATTTGAAAATCGTTTAAAATCCGTAATTGATGAAGTAAAAGCCTCGCCACAGCCCATTATTCTTTTTATAGACGAAGCGCACACGATGATCGGCGCGGGCGGTCAAGCCGGTCAAAACGACGCGGCTAATCTTCTCAAACCCGCGCTGGCACGCGGCGAATTGCGGACGATTGCCGCGACTACCTGGGCAGAATATAAGAAATACTTTGAAAAAGACGCGGCTCTCGCGCGTCGCTTTCAGGTTGTAAAAGTCGAAGAACCGGATGAAGAAAAGGCGATTGCGATGATGCGCGGTTTGACCGAAATAATGGAACATCATCACAATGTTCGCATCCTCGACGAAGCGGTCGTCGAGTGTGTTAAATTATCACACCGTTATATTACGGGTCGCCAGCTTCCCGATAAATCAGTCAGCGTTTTGGATACAGCCTGCGCTAAAGTTGCCATCGGACAAGGCGCAACGCCGGGCGCAGTCGAAGATTCGACAAAACACATTCATCAACTCGACAGAGAAATCAGTTCGCTGGAACGCGAACTTGTAACCGGCGCGGAACACGACGAGCGACTGGCGGAATTAAAAGAACAACGCGATAAAGAACAGAAAAGACTTGATAAATATAACACGCAGTGGACAAAAGAAAAGGAATTGATTGACCGCATCCGCGAAATCCGCTCGACACTCGAAGAAAATGCCGCGCAGAGCAAAAGTACCCAGCCTTCCTCAAACGGAAACGGCGCGGCGGCGGCGGCAACCGCAGGCTCTGGAGAATCCGCTTCCGCCAAGGCGGACGAAAACACCGCCAAAACTGCGGCAACCGAAACAAATGTTGCTGAAGACTCCGCCGCAAATCCCGCGCCGACACAAATAAATGTCGAAGAATTAAAAACCGAGCTTTCACGATTAAATGCGGAATTAAAAGAAGTTCAGGGTGAAACGCCTTTGATGCAGCCGGTTGTCAACGGTCAGACAGTTGCCGAAGTTATCTCAGGTTGGACAGGAATTCCGGTTGGCAAAATGGTCTCGGATGAAATCAATGCGGTTTTGAATCTTGAGCAAACTTTAGCCGAAAGAGTTGTCGGTCAGGACAGCGCGCTGTTGGCGATTGCCGAGCGGATTAAAACTTCACGCGCCGGTTTGACCGACCCGAAAAGACCAATCGGCGTGTTTCTTCTGGTCGGAACGAGCGGTGTCGGTAAAACGGAAACCGCACTTGCTCTAGCCGATACGCTTTACGGCGGCGAACGCAATCTCGTTTCCATCAATATGAGCGAATATCAGGAAGCGCACACGGTTTCCAGCTTAAAAGGTTCGCCGCCGGGCTATGTCGGTTACGGTGAAGGCGGTGTTTTAACTGAAGCCGTCAGAAGAAAACCTTATTCGGTCGTCCTGCTCGACGAAGTTGAAAAAGCGCACCCCGACGTGATGGAACTTTTCTATCAGGTTTTCGACAAAGGGCAATTGGAAGACGGTGAAGGACGCGAAATTGACTTTAAAAACTGCGTTATTTTGCTCACATCAAACGTCGGTACGGACACGATTATGAAATTGTGCGCTGATCCCGATACGAAACCCGAGCCGGAAGGCTTGATCGAAGCGTTGCGTCCCGAACTCGTCAAAGCCTTCAAACCCGCGCTTTTAGGTCGTATGACTATCGCTCCGTATTATCCGATCAGCGATGATATTCTTCGCCTGATTGTAAAATTACAGCTTTCAAAAATTGCCCGACGTATTTTTGAAAACCACAAAGCGCAATTCACCTACGACGATGCGGTTATAGAAGCCGTAGCCAAACGATGTACCGATGTTGATTCGGGTGCGCGCAACGTTCATAACATTCTGAACGGAACGCTTCTGCCGGAAATGAGCGGCGAGGTTTTATCGAGAATGGCAAGCGGCGAAGGTATCAAAAAAGTCCACGTTTCTGTCGGTGAAAATGAAAATTTTGCATATTCGATTAGCTAAATATTTTAAGGGATTATAGAAATGGAAAATTTGACACAAAAAGATCGGGTTATTTCAATCAGATCACCGTTAGGTGAAGATGTCTTGCTTCTCAACAAAGTTCGTGCCGAAGAAAAAATTTCCGAACTTTTTACAATTGATGTCGAACTTGTATATCACGAGCGAGAAGACGATAAGTTCGATATCAAAATGGTCAATGACAGAGACATTGTCGGTCAAACCGTCAGTATGAAAATCAATCAGGACGACGAAGGCGTGCGAATTATGACCGGTTTGATCAATTCATTCAACATTGGAGGTCGCACCCGTCAGTTCACTTACTATTATGCGACGATTGTTCCGCATATTTGGCTGCTGACACATCATTTTCAAAGCAGAATTTTTCAGCAAAAAACAGTAAAGCAAATTTTGAGAGAAATCTTTGACGGCTTTCAAGTCAAGTTTGAACTGAAAAACGACTATAAACCGCGCAATTATTGTGTCCAATATCAGGAAACCGACTTTGATTTTGCTTCGCGGCTGATGGAAGAAGAAGGCATTTACTATTATTTTGAACACACGGCTGAAATGGACATACTGACGCTGCGCGACGACTTTACAAAGCCTGAAGACTGTCCGCGGAAATGTGTAATCGGTTTTTTAAATGAAAACCTGACGGAGAGCGTGTTTGAAAGCGCGGTGAAAAAGCTGCAAGTTGATTATAAAATGCAAAGCGGTAAGGTAACACTGTGGGATTATAATTTTGAGCTTCAGCCGAACAAGAAATTAGATGTTGAAAAAACAAGCGTATTTGATGTTGGGGAAAATAAAAAACTTGAAGTCTATGAATATCCGGGCGGATACGCCAGAAAATATGACGGAATTGATCCCGGCGGCGGCGAGCGTTCCGGTGATCTAAACAATATTTTTACGGATAACAAGCGAACGATTAACAACAGAATGTTTGCTCTCGATTCGCAGTATAAAATATTTTCGGGAATATCCGATTGCAGCACTCTCACGGTCGGTCATCGTTTTGAACTCAAAAACCATCCGAATTCGGAATACAATAAAAAATATATTATTTTATCGGTCAAACACGAAGTTGATCAAACTCCAGCGTATGCCGCCGAAGAATATGTTCCGAAGGCATATCGTAATGAGTTTACCTGCATCGAACACGGCGCGGGGAAACCGGAATATCGTCCACCGCAGAAAACCCGCAAACCGATTATGTACGGCTGTCAAACGGCGATTGTCGTCGGAGACGGGGGCGAGGAAATTTTTACCGATAAATATGGGCGCGTCAAAGTGCAGTTTCACTGGGACAGAGAAGGTAAATATAATCCGGACAGTTCGTGCTGGCTGCGCGTCGGAACGAGCATTGCGGGCAACAAATGGGGAACGATGTTTATTCCGCGCATCGGTCAGGAAGTAATCGTTGATTTTATCGGCGGCAACCCGGATCAACCAATCATCGTCGGTTCGGTCTATAATCCGCAGACGATGCCGCATTATGACTTGCCGAAATATAAAACTTTGAGTTATTACAAATCGCGTACCACACCCGACGACGGCAAAGGTTTTAACGAATGGCGGTTTGAAGATAAAAAAGGCAAGGAACAGGTTTTTATTCATTCGCAAAAACGAATGGACGTGCGTGTCCGACAATCGCTTTATGAAACCTGCGGCGGCAACCGCCACGAAGTCATCGGCGTTCGCTCAAGCACTTATTCGGGAGAAAATTATCCGGGCGGAAATCTCGCCGTAACGGTTGGCGGAAACTATGATTTGCACGTTCAGGATTCGATGTATATCGGCATTGACAAGAAACGGTTCGATTATGTCGAAGGCGATGTTACCGAGCAGTTTAAAGGCAAGCGGACGACAAAAGTCAGCAGTTCCAGCGAATTAAACGCGCAGAAGATAGAACTTCAGGCTTTGACGGAAATAACATTTAAGGTCGGATCAAGTTTTATTATGCTCGATTTGACGGGAATTACGATTTCTGGTCCTTTGGTCAAAATAAATTCAGGCGGCGCGGCACCGGATACTGCTCCGTTTCAGATGAAGGGACCGGCGGATGCCGAAGCCGCCGATACGGGCGAACCCGGATATTTAGACCGTCCTCATTACGGCGGCGGTCACGGGCGCAAAACTTGGACGGTCAACGGATACAGCGGTCCTGAAATTACGTATGATCCGGCAACCGGCGATTACAAAGTAGGCAAAAATATCACAGTCAAAGGCGATGATAAATTTAAAAAGCAAGCTCTTAACGACATTGCCGAAATCAATGACGCGCCGACGGGCAAGCAATTGATTAACAACATCAATAACGGAAATCACACGGTAACCGTTCAGGAATCGCCGACTGATCCGGTAACGGGCAAGAAATCTACTGGTCAAACCATTCCATCCGATGAAGACGACGCGAAAACGCCGGGAGCCGGGAGCGACACAACGATTATTTACAATCCCAACGGAACAAAAGCGAAAGATCAGAACGGAAAACCGATTGACATTCCGGGCAAAGAAGTTCTCGGACACGAAATGATTCACGCCGATCACGTTTCGCAGGGAACGAGTTTGATTGACTCGCCCGATCCGAAAGACCCGAACGGCAATCAGGAAGAATCCAGAACAATCGGCATCAACGATCATGAGAACGAGCCGATTTCGGAAAATAATCTGCTCAAAGATTGGGGCGCGGATTATCGGCGCAAAGACCACGACGGAGGTTTCGTGCGAAAATAAGAGGGAGAATGGCGATGGTATATTTCGCTAAGTTCACGTTTATTTTTATCATATTGCTGACTCCGTTTTGTGATCGGCAAAAGATAGAACGAGGTATAAAGATGGAAACGGAAGAATCCTTAAATAAATCAGTCAAACTCAGCGGTAAAGTTGAGCGCAAAGATGGCGTATTGTCAATCAAATACGAGTTGACGAATCAAACGCCGAAAAAAATTTACGTTTACGACTTAATTCCGATTAGAGGAGAAGACGGAGAAGAAATTAAACACGATCTGGCTTATAGATGTTACGAAGAGCCGGATACGCTTCGGGTGGTTCGGGCAGTTCTGCCGTTGCCGACCGACCGCGAAGTTTTTATGAAGGAGATACCATACGTTCGCCCCGTCGAGCCGAACAAATCCGTTTCGGGGCAAATCGTTTTACCCGCGCCCGTTTTAGAGTACAATCCGTATTATCCGCCGATGAATCTCGAAGATCAAAAAGAAGTTTCGATCAATAAAATTAAATTAATAATCGGCTGGACGGAAGTTCGCAGCGGAATGGATATTACTGATACGAACGTCGGAGGTGAAGAAGTTCAGATGATTCGCGGCGCGTGGGAAGCACCGCTTTATCGTTTGGCGGAAACGACTTTTTCCGCCGATGCTAAAATGAAAGTCAGAAATGAGCCTTTTGACCGACGACTGCCTGAACATTAAATTTATTTCAAGAAAAACTCAAAGTTTGAGAATCAAGGAGAAATTATGCCGCCAGCCGCCAGAATAACCGATCCAGTTGCACATCCGCTGCCGCCTGTTCTAACCGGCGGACCGACTGCCGTAACCGTTATCATCGGATTCCTTCCGGCGTGGCGCGGAATCGGTCCCGCCATTGCCGCCGGTCTCAGCAACGGAAAAATTGAATCTGAAAAAAATATAAAAAAAGCTGAAGCCGAAACCAAACTGGCTACCGGAACGCCGGGTCAGAGTGCTGCCGAACTCCACGAAAAAAAAGTGAAATTTGAGGAAGCCGCGAAAATGGCGGCAACGATTTTAGCGGCGGCGGCAATGACAGATATTCATGTTTGTGCAACATTTCCGCCGCTTCCTCCGCACGGTCCTGGAGTAGACATCAAGCCGTCTACAACTGTTTTGGTCGCGGGAATGCCGGCATCACGGCAAGGCGACGAGATTTTAGAAGCCATCGGACCGCCGAATTTTATTTCGATGGGCTGCCCGACGGTTTTAATCGGTGGTTAAGTTTGAAAGGATAAGAAACAATAAAACCATTTCTTATCCTTTTTTTCGTTTACCATTACGGGTGCGTCATTTCTTCGGGTTTGACTAACTCATCAAATTTATCACCGTCCAAAATTCCGAGTTCAATTGCTGACTGTTTCAAACTCGTTCCTTTTTTATGCGCGTTTTTCGCAATTTTTGAAGCGTTATCATAACCGATATGCTGATTCAACGCCGTCACCAACATTAATGAATCATTGAGATATTCATCAATTTGCGGGCGATTGAGTTCGATGCCGTTGATACAAAACTCGACAAATCCGTAACACGCATCGTGAAGCAATCGAACCGAATGCAAAAAATTGTGAATCATCACGGGTTTGAAAACATTCAGTTCAAAATTTCCCTGCGAACCTGCAAAACCGATTGCCGCATCATTTCCTAAAACTTGCGCGGCGACCATCGTCATCGCTTCCGATTGCGTCGGATTTACTTTTCCCGGCATAATCGAACTTCCCGGTTCATTCTCCGGCAGAATCAATTCGCCGATGCCGCAGCGCGGACCCGACGCAAGCCAACGAATGTCGTTAGCAATTTTCATCAGCGAAGCCGCGAGAGTTTTCAACGCGCCGGACGCAAAAACGATTTCGTCGTGCGCCGATAAAGCCGCGAATTTGTTCGGATGCGAGCGAAACGGCAAATCCGTCAATTCGGCGATTTGTTTGGCGGCGCGTTCCGCAAATTCGGGATGCGAATTCAAACCCGTGCCGACCGCCGTGCCGCCGATTGCCAAATCGTAAAGTCCTTCCAAAGTCATTTTCAATCTATCAATATCGCGCTCAATAAGGCTCGCCCAGCCGCCGAATTCCTGTCCGACGGTCAACGGTGTCGCGTCCTGCAAATGCGTTCTGCCGATTTTTACCACATCGGCAAATTCCCGTGCTTTCGCGTCAATCGCGTCGCGGACTTTCTGCACCTGCGGAATCAAAGCGTTCATCGTTTCAGCGGCGGCAATATACATCGCCGTCGGAAAAGTGTCATTTGAACTCTGCGACATATTCACGTCATCGTTCGGGTGAATCGGCTTTTTAGAACCGAGTTCGCCGCCTGCGATTTCGATAGCGCGATTGGAAATCACTTCGTTCGCGTTCATATTCGTCTGTGTGCCGCTTCCCGTCTGCCAAACGCGCAGCGGAAAATGCGCGTCCAAATCGCCGTCAATCACTTCATTCGCCGCCCGCACGATCAAATCCGTTTTATCGAGCGTCATTTTGTCCGATTTCAACTGATGATTGGCAATCGCGGCGGCTTTTTTCAAAATGCCAAGTGCGCGAATCATCTCACGCGGCATCACATCA
>JBDTSO010000002.1:0-22926 GCA_039931085.1 Acidobacteriota bacterium
GCTTTTTTGCCCCACGCGCCGGTTACAATGTAATCAGCCGTTTCATTTTCGGGCAGAAAATTCATCGGAATCATCGAAAACTGCAAGCTCGCGCCGCCTTGCAGAAATAAAATTTTGTAGTTTTCAGGGACATTTAAAAGCTCCCGGATGCCGTGAACCGCGCCTTCGAGAATCGGCGCGAAGTGTTTAGAACGGTGGCTTATTTCCATCACCGACATTCCGATTCCGTCCAATGAAAGCAATTCGCTTTTGGCTTTTTCCAAAACTTCGACAGGCAGCACGGCAGGTCCTGCGCTGAAATTATAAATCCTTTTTGTCATTTAATCTCCTCGTAAATAATTGCTGTAAAATAAAAGTTAAGATAACATAGCTTTAAAGTTTAACAAATTTAGACGAATCAACTTTTTGGCTTCAAAATTTTGGGTTAATTGAGTTAGAATGAGCAATATCATAACAACTCTTTTTTTGAAGTCGGCATCCTAAAAAAGCGTTTTTCGCTAAATTATCAACAATATATTTTTGGAGGAGATTCAGATGTTTCGTAAAAATTATTTTACTTTTCTTTTAATGCTTGCCTTGTTTGCGGTGAGCGGGAGCGTTGTATTTGCACAAACTGCGCCGGTCAGCGGGCGCATTGAAATGAAAAAAGCGGACGGTTCGAGCGAACCAGTCGCCGGTGCTTTGGTCGAAGTTTTCAGAACCGACCAGAAAGGCAAATTTCCGTCGGACAAAACGGGCAAAAAAGGTGATTTTGCTTTTGCCGGTCTGCCGCTCGGAGCGACTTTTGCATTTTCAATCAGCGGTCCGAAGATCGCTCCGCGACTCGTTCCGAATATCAGAGCCGGAGCTGATAATCTCGTTATCGTAGTTGCTGAAGGCGACGGCAAAAAAATGACCGAAGAAGAAGTCAGACAATCGCTTGCTGCGCCTGCCGCTTCGACGACGAATACCGGCGCGGCAACTGCCGAAGCTCCGGTAGCCGCTAAGGAAATGACGGCTGAACAGAAAAAAGCCAAGGAAGAATATGACAAACAGGTTACCGAGGTAAATTCCAAAAATGAAAAGGCTAAAAATGCGAACGCGATTATTAGTAAAGTCGTCGCAGAGGGAAGCAAAGCCTTTGAAGCCAAAAATTATGATTTGGCAATCACAAAATTTGACGAAGGAATTAACGCCGATCCTGATTTTGCCGGAAGTGCGCCGGTTTTGTTGAATAACAAAGCATTATCACTGAAGAGTCGGGCGGTAGATAACTACAACAAAGCGATCAAAGGTGATCCTTCCGCGAGAGCCTCCGCACTCGAATCGGTCAAAACGGATTTTAACAATGCGACTGCCGCCACTGACCGCGCATTGGAAATTTTGAAAAATGCGAAAGCACCTGATGCTGAAGGACAGAAAAATTATGATGCGACCAAACTTAATGCCTTAACAATTCGCAAAGAAGTTTACGGTTTGATGGCTTTGACGGGAGTTGACAAAACAAAGGGCAAAGAAGCAGTTACCGCTTATGATGAATATATCACGGCTGAACCGGACGCTCAAAAGAAAGCTGCTTCCCGGCTTGGATTAGCCGAAGCCTATCAGCAGGCGGATCAATATGATGAATCAATTACTGAATATGAAAAGGTTTTAGCCGAAGACCCTGAAAATGTGGATGCTTTAGTCGGCGCGGGATTGGCTTTAGTCAATATGGGTTATATTAGTCAGGAAACCGATAAAGAAAAAGCCAAAGCGCAATTTCAGCAGTCAATCAACTATCTGCAAAAATTTGTAGATTTATCAAAGTCGCCCAAAAATCAGGATAGTTTGGCTGTCAAAAAATATAAAGATGATGCCGAAGCGATTATTGATACGCTCAAAAAAGAGCAGAGTGTTGCGCCACAGAAAAATGCGAAAAAGAAACCATAGTTGAAAATGAAAAATGGACAATCAAGAAATTTCTTGATTGTCCATTTTTTTATTCGTCATCCCTTGCGAACTATTGTTTGGGAATCGCCGCACCTTTAATAATTTCTACATTCTGCGGCGTTTTGACAACCTGTCCGGGTTTGAAACCCATTTTTTCCGCGCGGCGCAGGATGTTTTGATAAAGGGCATCGCTCATATCGGGCGTACGGCTTAAAATCCAGAAGTAATCACGTTTCGGATCGCCGACGGCGGCATATTGATAATTATCGTCTAAATCAATAATCCAGTAATCGCCCCAAACCGACGATAAAAATGAAAGAAAACCGGGTGCAAAACGAACTTTTAGTTTAGCGTTGGTTGCCGGGTCAACTACTTTCGCTTTACCTTTCGCCTCGTCGGTCGTGCCGTCTTTTTCGACACATTGATTTAAAACTTCAATTTCATCATCTGGTTTAATTGTATAAGTAGCCGTCGTATTTCCGACACATTTTTTTTGAAATTTGTTCGAGTAACGGGCTATTTCATACCATTTTCCGCTGTATCGTTTCAGATCAACCTGCGGAACGGCTTTGACCTCCGTTACGGTAACGGCTTTATTTTGTTGAGCATATAGAACTGCTGACAGAATTAGTAAAGTTGGCAATACTGCCACAAACATTAACTTTTTCACGATAAAATCTCCTTGTTTGTGTATAATCTGATTTATTATTTAAGGCAAACATCTTGCCAAAGTTTGCTTTTTAGTAATCCTGATTTTTATAATTGAATAAACAGTAGATAAAAAATAAATTTTATGCCGATTTACGAATATAAATGTTTAGATTGTGGTTCACACATTGAAAAAATGCAAAAGACTTCCGACGAACCGTTAAAGTTTTGTGAAAAATGCGGCGGAAAGTTGGAAAAACAATGGTCGCTTTCCGGTATCCAGTTCAAAGGCGAGGGTTGGTATGTAACGGATTACAGCAATAAATTAAAGGACGGAAGCGATAAAACCGAAAAACCGGAGAAAGTTGCCAAGCTGGAAAAAAGTTCGTCATCCGAATCAACCGCCAAGCCGGAAACTGCATCAAACAAAACAACCGATAGTGCTAGTTCTAAAAAAGACGCGGTTTCAAAGAAAGAATGAGGTAAAAGTATGAAATTTTCGGTTCAAAAAGTTTGGCAAATTAGTTTCATTTTATTAGTTTTTATAACTTTTGCCGAAGCCCAATCGCGTAACAGTGCCAGAACAACAACAAATACTGACGGCACGATTTTAAGCGTCGTCGCCTCGCGCACGAACGACGTGAAAGAACCGATAAAACCCGAAAATTTGTATCTTTACGAAAACGGCATCGAACAGAGAATCAAAAATTTTAGCTTTGACCCGTCGCCGGCGCGCATCGTTTTACTGGTTGATAATTCACAAACCGTTCCCGCCGACGTTGAAAAATTAAAAAAAGCGACGATGGAATTCGCTTATGAAATTTTCGACGGCGATCAGCTTTTCGTCATCGGTTATGATGAAAAAGCCGAAATCGTTCAGGAGTGGACAGACGACGCGAAAAAACTGGAAACTTCTCTCGCCACCTTTCGCAAGCAGGGAAATCCATATCTTTTCGACGCGCTGGACGTTACAGTTGATGAAGTCTTAACGCCGCTGATGCCCGGAACGCGCAAAACGGCGATTATCGTCATCGGCGACGGATTGGATCGCGGCAGTAAAACGACTTTCGACAAAGTTTTGGGAAAACTCCAAAATCAGAATATCACCGTTTATGCGGTGCAGATGCCTGACAGAACCGGCGGCGCGTATCGCCGCGATCAACCGAAAGCAAGTGAAGTTATCACAAAATTGGCGGAAGGCACGGGCGGAAAAGTTTTCCCCATCGAAGAAGCGCAGACAGCCGCCAAATTTATCGCGGATGAAATGAAAAAAAATCGCTATTTGCTTTCATATTTTCCGACCAATACATCATCTTACGACGCGCGTCGTGTTTTTCTGGTTGCCGACGACGGCATTTCCGTTCGCACGAAAAACGCCCAGCCGCCTAATATTAAGTGAAATTAAAAACCGATAGGTGAAAATAAAAGCTCGCAAAAATGTTTTTATAAACTAAAACAAGAATTCAAGATTTAATATTTATTTTATTTTGAAATTTAAGTTTTCTCAGATACACCAACTTGTGATCGGACTTTTCAACCGCTTATTTGGTGAATCCTTGCGCTTCAAGCCAGTAATAAAATTCATCAATCCAGTGGTCGCTGCCGGTATTTTGTTTTTTTATTCCGAAGCCGTGACCGCCGGCACTGAAAATATGAACTTCGGGCTTATGTCCCGCCGATTTGAGCGCGTCATAAAATTTGACGATTGGAGCGAGTGCAACTGCGTCGTCCTGCGCCCACGCCAAAAACATCGGCGGCAGTTTTGCAGGAATGTCCGGCATTTTGCCAAAGGGACCTCCGTAGATCATCGCGGCAAAATTAGGACGCGCTGCGGCATCTTTTTGAAGCACCGTTCCGCTGGCAACCATCGCTCCGGCAGAAAATCCGATAAAGCCGATTTTGTCGGGATTGACACCCCACTCCTTAGCGTGTTGCCGAACCACTTTGAGTGCCTGAATTCCGTCGGCGATGCCGTATTTGCCAACCTCGTCCATATTCATATTCGCTGGAATGCCTTCCTGCCGCTTTTCTATAATCCGATATTTGAGGACGAACGCGGCGATGCCTCTTTCTTGTAACTGACGCGCGACATCTTTACCTTCCAAATCAATGGCGAGCGCGACGAAAGCACCGCCGGGTGCGATAATAACGCCCGTTCCCGTCGCCTTTGCCGGCTCCGGCAGATAAGCCGTCAAAGTCGGAGTTACGACATTGAAAACTACTGTTCCGACCGGCGTACTTTCCACAGTTTTTTCCTTTTGAGTCCAATTTTCCGAACCCGGAGGCACGCTCTGCCAAATGTTCACGACCTGCGCGTTGGTTGGGCAAGCCGCTAAAAATATAAAGGCGAACGCGCTGTAAATTGAGAAAAGCCATTTATTTCCTATTTTCCGTTTCATATTAATATCCTCATTTCTTTTGTTAATTTTTAACAGCCGGTTTGAACACCGCCCGAAATGCTTTCAGCGCGGCTGGGTGATAAATGGTCGAATGTTTTTCATCCGGCAGCTTTTCGTAATGCCAACCAATGCCAGCAGGCGCGTTTTTGCCGAGAATTTCTGCGAATCGCTGCGTAATTTCCGCAGTATCTTCGCCGCTGCTCGCAAAATACAACATTTTCTCCAGCCCCGGACGCGCCCGCAGACGCTCCGCCGCACCTTCAATTAATTTATGATCATTCCACCAAAGACTCGGATCAAAGGCGATATAAGTATCAAACAAGTCAGGTTCAAGCAGAAAAGTTTCAATCACAAACAATCCGGCGAGCGATTCGCCGACAATTGCCGTTTCATCCGTTGTGCGATAGCGCATTTTTATTTGCGATATTAATTCATCGCGGATAAATTTCCGAAATGCCGCTGAACCGCCGACACGCGCCGCGATTTTTTTATCGTTTTCATTTTTGGTCGGACCTGTCAAATCACGCCGCCGTTCGGTATTTTCAATGCCGACCAGAATAAACGGGCGCATCGTTCCGTTGCCGGCTAAGACCTGCACTAAACCGGCAACGTGCAGAAAGTCTTCGGCGATGCCGCCGTCCGGCATATACAGCACGGGCAGCCGCGTTTTTGAAGATTCCGTGTAAGCGGGCGGCAGATAGGCGTTGATACGCCGCGTTTCATTCAGAACTTTTGAATTAATAGTGAATGTTTCACCAATGACCAACGGCATTGGCTTGTCATTTGAAGACGGAACGGATTGACCGTACGTGAAAGCGGCAAGTGCCGTAACGAAACACAAAAAATATAATTTCGACATTACCCGCATATTTTTATCTGTTCAGAAGTGTTGTAGATAAAGAGAATCTGCTTAACTTCATAATCTTCCGGGAATTTTTAGCGAAGTTTTTATTCTCTTTTTCAAGTTATTTAGAATTGTAAAAAAAGCCGGTTATTAAACAAGTGCCAATTTCCAATATATTCGTCAGACCAGTTTAAGGCGGCGAAATTATACACTCGGTTTAAGTTGCGATATTCATAATGCAAATATTATGAGTCATTACTTGTCTTTTAGTTAAATTGTTTGTTTATTGACACTTGTAAGATTATTCAAAACTATTGGTGATGGCAAAAAAATATTTTTGCAATTGAGATGTTTCAATTTATTTTCTTTAATTTTTGTTCTCAACTGCCAAAAAAATAAAATCGGATTGGTAAGTTTTTTAGAAATTGGCTATTTATAATGATTTTATTCTCTGATATTTTTCTTAAGTCCGTGTCTTAAAAAATTTATGTCGCAAGCTGTTGAAAAAATATACCGGCGAATTGATTCGATTGATTTTCTGCGCGGGTTGGTAATGGTAATTATGTTGCTCGACCACACGCGCGAATTTGTCCACGCCGCCGCTTTTCATTCGAGTCCGACGGATTTAACCAAAACGAATGTCGCGCTTTTCTTTACGCGGTGGATAACCCATATTTGTGCGCCGACCTTTGTCCTGCTCGCCGGAACAAGCATTTATCTGCAAAAAATGCGCGGCAAAAGTCCGGCAGAACTATCGAAATTCCTGCTGACGCGCGGGTTGTGGCTGATCGTTTTGGAATTTACAGTCGTCAGGTTCAGCCTGTTTTTCAACTTCGATTATAGTTTTTTAGGTCTGGCGGAAGTAATTTGGGTTTTCGGTGTTTCGATGATCACACTCGCCGCGCTCATTTACCTGCCTGTTCGCGTCATCGCCGCGTTCGGCATCGGAATGATCGCACTGCACAATTTGTTCGACGGAATTATAGTTTCGCCCATTACGTCAATGGCTGGTACGCCCGCGCCGGACGCGCTTCAAATATTGTGGCTGTTTTTGCATCAACCGGGATTCGTGCCGTTGTTTCAAAATGTCAAAATGTTTGTCGCTTACCCAATTATGCCGTGGGTCGGTGTAATGGGGGCGGGTTATGCGCTCGGTGTCGTTTATGAGTGGGAAGCGGAACGCCGCCGAAAATTTCTGCTCAAACTCGGATTTATTCTGTCAGCACTTTTTGTCATAATTCGCACGACGAATTTATACGGCGACCCGCAAATTTGGATGACGCAGCCAAGCCATCTGTTCACGTTTCTTTCCTTTCTCAACACGACAAAATATCCGGCATCATTACTTTTTCTGCTGATGACATTAGGTCCGGCACTTATAATTTTGGCGTGGGCAGAAAAGATTAACGAACAAGGTGAGAACAATTTTTTGAGCCGTATAATTATTACTTTCGGACGAGTACCGCTTTTTTATTTTATTATGCAAATGTTCACGGCGCATATTTTCGGCATTTTGTTAAATTATCTGGCAGGCAAAAGCATAAGCTATTTTTTCTTGAATTTTCCCGCTTCCTCGACCGAGGCACCGCCGGATGCGGGATTTCCTTTGTGGGCGGTTTATGCGGCATGGCTTGCAGGTTTGTTGCTACTATATCCGCTTTGTCTTTGGTACAGCAAAATCAAACAGGGCAGACGAGGTTTTCCTTTTAGCTATCTTTGATAAATCTTATTGGTATATAAGCTTTTTAGGAAGCAACGCGACTTTCCACACATCCAAATCAAACGCAAGTACTTGAGGGAACGGATATGATTGTGAGTTCTTAATGCCCGTTTAGTTTTAAGTCTTCACCTATCTTGACATCGGCTTATGCAGTGTTTTACGGTTAGCGAAGCAAAAAGTCTATTTACCAAACGTCAAACCTGCAATTCGTATAGATTTGACTTCAAAAAAATTAGGAGACCAAAGCCGTGAGTGATTCCAAAAACATTCCGAAACCGCCGCCGCCGGATGATTTTTCCAAGACAACGCCTAATATTCCCATTTCGGAAAAAGATAAATATTCGGGCAATTGGGGAAAGACTGATTATCATCATCCGGCACAGCCGCCCGCCGACGATTGGGGAAACACAGTAGCAAATTACAGACCGCAGGATAATTACGAAGATTTCGGAGACACTTATCTGCCCGCGTCAAATAAGCCGAAAGTTCCCGATTGGGGAATTACGCAGGCGAATGTCAACATTCCAGATGACAATTTCGGCGGAAAACAATCTTCTTCCGGCGAGCAAAATGAGGAATACGGAGCGACCACGCCTTATTTTCGACTGCCCGAAGCCGAACGCGCCAAATATCAAAACATTCCGCCCACACCGACACAGGAAGCCGAACTGCAAAAACAGGCGAAGAAGGAAAAAGGCGGAGTTCCGCCTTGGTTGTGGATTTCAGGCGGTTTATTGTCAATGTTTCTTTTCGCTGTTTTTGTTTTGCTTGTGGTTTTTATTTTCTTTTTTCCCAAAACCGGATTTGAAGCATCTGTAGTGAATGCACCGCCGGATAGCAGAGTATTGGTCAACGGTGCTTTTTGGGGCGTGGCTTCACAGGACGGTTCAATAAAATTGCCGGTTCTGAAAGCCGGCGAAACTAAAAAGATTGAAATTCAGCACTTAAATTATATTTGCGAACCGGAAATAATAAACGGCACCGACGGAGTTGATTACAAACCAATAAAAGCCAGATGTATGCTGGTTGATAAAATTCTTCCCGATGAATGCGGAAATATAAAAGCCGGTGCATACGATCTTGCGGAAAAATGCGCTAACGAAGCGTTAGACAATCTATCGGAGAACTTTTCCGTTGACGATCTGCTCAGAGCGATGAATTTATACATTATTCAGTTTGACATCGGAAAATATGACATTCCGCCTAAAAATATGGCGTTTTTGGAAAAAGCCGCCGGTTATATGAAAAAACTGCCGCCGGAAGTTAAAATTGAGGTCGGCGGACACACGGACAATACAGGAACGGATGAAAGCAACCAGATTCTTTCGGATAATCGGGCAAAAGCTGTTCGTGACGCGCTAATAAAACTCGGGATAAAGTCTGAAATGCTGACCGAAAAAGGTTACGGATCAAAACAGCCGAAGGCGACCAACGACAATGAAGACGGCAGATTCCAAAATCGCAGAATCGAATACTCGGCGGTGAAGAAGTAGCTAGTCAAGAGTAAAGGGTCGGGAGTGAAGAATTTGCTGCTCGAAATTGAAATGCAAATTGCTAATTTTTGACTTTGATGCGATTGATTTCGATTCTCGATTCTCGACTCTTGACTCCCGACTCTTTACTCTAAACTAATAATGTGTGAAAATTCCTGTTACAAATGTTGTTTATAACAGGAGATTTTCGCCAGTGAAGTCAGAACTTGAGAAGTTAATAGAATTACAAAAGACGGATACGAATATCCGCGAATTAAAAAATTCCATCGAATCCGCAGAAGAAAGGCGTGCCGGTCTTGAACAAGAGTTTGAACGGCACGCCTCTTCTATTAGGGAAATACAGACAAAGCGCGACGCGGCACAAGCGGCACGCGCTGATTTGGAAAAGCAAATTGCCGAAAACAAAACTTATATCGAGCGCGCCGAGCGCAATCTGAAAAACTCTCAAAATCAAAAGGAATACGAAACCGCAATGCGCGAAACCGACGCTTTGCAAAAACAGGTTTCCGCGCTTGAAACAAAGGTTTTGGAGAGAATGACCGAGATTGAAGAAGTCGAAAAGGTTTTGGAAGAACGCAGCGAGGAAATAAATTCTTTAGAAGCAAATCGTGATTCAGCTTTTAAGGATTTCGATGCAGAACTCAATAAAAATAAAAAAGAATACGAAGTTGAAACAAAAAAACGCCATGAAGTTTTTGTTACGTTACCGGCGCGAATGGCTTCGATATACAATCGTCTGGCGCAGCGCAGCCGCGACGGAATCGCCGTTGCCGAAGTCGTCAACGGTTCGTGCAGCGCGTGTTTTATGTCTCTGCGCCCTCAAATGCAGGTTGAACTAAAAACCAGCGATCAGATAATCACCTGCGAAAGCTGCACACGGATTCTTTATATTAGTCCCGAATCGAAAACTGCCAGTCAGGAATCCTGATAATTCGAGTAAAAATCATAAGGCTTTTCAGTGTTTCCGCAAATGAACTAAGCAAAAAATCGTCGGCGATGCAAAAAATGTTTTGGAGAAACAAAGTTGTATTTTTGACCGGCGCATCAAGCGGGATCGGCGAAGCGTTAGCGTTTGAAATATCAAAACTCGGCGCAGTTGTCGGAATGTTGGCGCGACGCGAAGAATTTTTAGAACAAATCTCCGAAAAAATCGAGCAAAACGGCGGTACGGCGAGATATTTCGCCGCTGACGTAACAGATGCGAAATCAGTTGCGAAAGCGGCGCAAGATTTGCGAAACGAGTTTGGAAAAATTGATATTTTAATTGCCAATGCGGGAATCGGCGGAAATAATGAGGAAACCAGAAACTTAAATGCCGAAGCCGTCGCCAAAGTTATCAACATAAATTTGCTTGGCGCGGTCAATGCGGTTGCCGCAGTTTTGCCGCAAATGCTGGAAAATAAAAGCGGGCAGCTCGTCGCCGTTTCGAGTCTGGCAGGATTTCGCGGCTTGCCGAAATCCGCCGCGTATTCGGCGAGCAAAGCCGGAATGACTGCATTTTTTGAAAGCGTTCGCATTGATGTTCAGCACGAAGGTATTGACGTTACGATCATTCAACCCGGCTTTATCAAAACGCCTTTAACTTCCGGCAGAAAAGCAAAAATGCCGTTTTTGATGGAACTCGACGACGCAATTCCGCATTTTATCAATGCTATCGAAAATCACAAAAAATTCGCCGCTTTCCCGTGGCAATTAGCGACATTGGTTCGCGCCGGAAAATTTTTTCCGACTTGGCTTTACGATAAAATTGCCGGACGCGCCAGTTTTCGCACGTAAAATATCAAAAATTGTGCAATTATTTTTCCGGCTCTCGCTTTCAAATTAATAATTTAAAATTTACAATTATCCGTTTATGAATCTAATACAAGCGATAATTCTCGGCATCGTGCAAGGTTTAACCGAATTTATTCCGATCAGTTCCACCGCGCATCTGGTTTTTGCCAGCCGTTTGACAAACCTATATGGCGGAAACGCCGAACAAGTTACGGCGACAATTGCGGTCATTCAACTTGGTACGCTGCTGGCGGCATTTGTCTATTTCGCGCCGGATATTGTCAGTATTCTCGCAGCTTTCGCCCGCGACCACTGGGCGTTAATAACGCGAAAGCGCGGAATGAGATTTTCGGGAACGGGCGGTATTCGCCCGATGTGGCTGAGCGAAGAGGCGTGGCTCGGCTGGCTGATTATTCTCGGTTCGATTCCGATTGGAACCATTGGTTTGCTGCTCAAAAAACAAATCGAAGGTCCGGCAACAAAAAATCTCTGGTTCATCGCCATAATGATGATTGCCGTGGCGATTTTCTTGGCTTTTGCTGAAATGGTTGGCAGTCGGCGCAAAGACCTCAAAGATTTTGGGTTAATTGACGCATTTACTCAAGGATTTGCCCAGGTTTTGGCGTTGATGCCGGGCGCAAGTCGTTCCGGTTCAACAATTATGGGCGGACTTTTCGCCGGACAAAAACGCGAAGCTGCCGCCAGATTTTCGTTTCTTTTGATGATTCCGGCAATCACTGCAAGCGGACTTTTAGAACTCAAAGAAGCGATTGAAAAGCACCTTTTATCAAGTAATGATTTTGTCGCGCTCGGAGTCGGAACTGTTGTTGCCGGCATCGTCGGTTATCTTTCAATCTGGTTTTTGCTGGCTTTTTTGCGAAAAAACTCGACTGCCGTTTTTATCATTTACCGAATAGTTGTCGGCGCGGCAATTCTCATTTTAATCTGGCAGGGCGTAATAAATCCGCAAATCTAAACATTTATCATTGAACATTTATCATTTATCGAATTATTGATAAATGTTCAATGATAAATGATAAATGATAAATGTTATGAAGCGTTGGACGATCCAAAAACACGACCGTGCGGAAGTAAAAAATCTCGCTGATTCTCTAAAAGTTTCGCCGCTGATTGCCGCTCTGCTCATTACGCGTGGTTTTGAAACGGCGGAAAAAGCTCACAAATTCTTAAATCCTTCCTACGACGATCTGCACGAACCGAATCTTTTAAAGGGAATGACTGAAGCGGTTGAACGGATTTTAAAAGCCGTCGAAGCGGGCGAAAAAATTTTAATCTGGGGAGATTATGACGTTGACGGAACAACCGGGACGGTTGTTTTGCGAAAATGTCTGGAAATTCTCGGCGCAAAAACGGGTTTTCACATTCCACATCGCTTCAGCGAAGGTTACGGTTTGAACATCGAACATCTAAAAATTGCCAAAGAGCGCGGTTATTCGCTCGTCGTGACGGTTGATACAGGAACGCGCTCGTTTGAACCGCTGGCGTGGGCGAAGGAAAACGGTTTGGATGTGATTGTAACCGATCATCATTTGTCCGACGAAGTTAAAGGAAATCCCGAATGCGTCGCAATGATTAATCCGAATCAAACGGGTTGCGAATATCCAGATAAAAATCTCGCCGGCGTTGGTGTCGCATTCAAATTAGCGCACGCTCTTTTGCGCGAAAAAGGCAAAGAAAACGTCGTCAAAGGTTTTTTAAAAGTCGTCGCCATCGGCACGATTGCGGACGTGATGAAACTGACGGGCGAAAATCGCGCGATTGTTTCAATCGGCTTGAAAGATTTGCCGAAAGCGCATAATTACGGTTTGAAAGCGTTGATGGAAGTTGCCGACTGTACGAGCGAAATGACGAGTAACACCATCGGTTTTCGCATCGCGCCGCGCATCAATGCGGCTGGCAGAATGGACGCGGCGCGAAATGTCGTCGAACTTTTTGAAGCCGAAAGTTTTGAAAAAGCGCGTGAATTAGCCGAATATCTTGACAGCAAAAACCGCGAACGACAGAAGGTGCAGGTTGATATTTTTGAAAAAGCTCTGCTCGAATACGTTGAAAGCGGCGGGAGTAAGCATCAAGCGCACTTTGCCGTCGTTGCGGGTGAAGGCTGGCATCGCGGCGTAATCGGTTTGGCAGCATCGAAAATCGCCGAGAAACTTTATCGTCCGACGATTGTTTTGTCACTGGAAGACGGCATCGCACACGGCAGTGCGCGGAGTATTTCAAATTATCATCTGCTCAACGGACTCGATTCGTGTCCCGAACTTTTTGAAAAATACGGCGGACACGCGGCGGCGGCGGGAATGACTATAAAGAGCGAAAACATTGACGAACTGCGGAAAAAATTAAACGAACACGCGGCGGCGCATTTGTCGGAAGAAGATTTACTGCCGGAAATAAAAATTGACGCACTCGTTTCTTCACAATCTCTGAATCTCGATTTGGTCGAAGATTTGAAAAAATTCGAGCCGTTCGGAATGGGAAACCCGAAGCCTGTTTTCGCCACCAAAGATTTACAACTGACAAACGATCCGTTCGTGATGAAGGAAAAGCATCTGAAATTAAAACTGCGCGACGAAAAAGGCAAAAACTTTGAAGCGGTTTGGTGGGACGGCGTGGAAAAATCGAAAGAGCAAACTTTGAAACCGCAAACGCGCATCGAACTTGCTTATACGCCGGAAGCAAATAGTTGGAAAGGCAATACTCGTTTGCAATTGGTTATAAAGGATTTGAAAATCGTCTGACATAAATTGCCGCAGATTTTAAGTTGTAATGTCCGAAGAAACCGTTCAGCGTAAAAATATAAAAAATCTCGAACTTCGCGCGAAGATGCCGTTAATCTTTCGTGTGCTGGCGATTTTTGCGCTCGCCGCGACTTTGATCGGCATCGGCATCGGATTTTATCGCGCTTACGGTTATAAAGAATTTAGAATGAAAGGTTTGCCGACGGAGCTTTCCGAAAATGTGATGGCGGAAGTCAGCGGCTATGAACGGCGCGAAAGCGAGGGCGATGTCGTTAAATACTATATCAAAGCCGACAAAGCCAAAACTTTTACCGACAATCATCAGGAATTGGAGAATGTTTTTTTGCAGGTTTATGACGAAACCGGCGAGAAATTTGACCAAATGACGGCGCAGAAAGCGATTTATATTCCGGCTGAAAATAAAAATTTTACGGCGTTTTTTGCGGGCGATGTGAACATCGAAACGCGCGATAATTTAAAAGTTAAAACCGATCAACTGACTTATAAAAAGGAAACGGAAACTGCTGTTGCCGAAGAAGCAATCGAGTTTTCGCGCGAAAATATCGCGGGAAAATCAGTTGGCGCGATTGTCAAAATTCAGGGCAAAACGCTCGAATTATTAAAAGATGTCGAAATCAACGCTTACGGCAACAATGAAGCGCAAAACGCCGATTTTCGGCGGGCGAAAATAACTTCGGGACACGCATTTTTTAATCAACTTGCGGGCAAAATCGAATTTACTCAAAATGTCGTCGTCAACGTAACGCCGAATAAAAATGCGGGCGAAATGGCGCAGCCGACGGATATAAAATCTGACAAAGCCATCGCTTCGTTCACCGATAAAGAAATAAAACAAATTGATTTAATCGGCAATGTTGACGTTTATCAAAAGCCGACGAGCGCGAGCGCGAAATGGACAAAAACAAGGGCAAACCGTGCGGTTGCGAAGATTGATAAAGAACTCAAACAGCTTGAACTTTTCGACAATGTGAATATCGAAACGACGGCGAACGACGCGAAACCGACGAAAATAAAGACGAATTACGCGCTTTTTCAAAAAGATGCAGATCGTTTTGAATTGAAAAACGGCGTGGAAATTATCACTGTCGAAGACAATCAACCGACGACGATTAAAGCGAATAATGCGATTTATGAACAGTCGAACGGCAAGATTTTTCTCAACGGAAACGCGGAAATTACGCAGGGAAACAGTTATATCAAAGGTGATAATCTGACGGCGCAATTGTTTCCGAATAAGAAATTGCAAAATGCTTACGTTAAGGGAAATGCTTATCTGAAACAATCAACGCCGGAACGCACGACGGAAGTTTCGGGCAATGAATTGAACGCGATTTTCGGCAATGACCAGCTTTTGCAAAACGCCAACGCCGTCGGCGCGGCGAATGCGGTTTTGATTCCGGCACAAGCAAATGAGTATTCAAAAGTTACGCTGTCTGCGCCGAACTCCGTTAAAGTCAATTTTCAAAAAGGTTTGCTCAATCAAATGCAAACCGACGGGCGCACGACGATTTTGATGAACGCGCCTTCGGGAAAAGCTGACGCGGCAAACAAAAAACTGACGGCTGATTCGGTGAAAACAATTTTTAATGAAAGCGGCAAGGATTTGGCAAAAGCCGAAGCCGTCGGAAATGCCGAACTTTATATCGAACCTTTGAACGCTGCGCCCGCCAATTACAAAACGACAATTAACGCGCCGCGTTTCGACTGCGATTTTTTCGATACGGGCAATAATGCGAAAAACTGCGCGGCGACGGGAAAATCAAAAGTTGTCCGTGTTCCGACGGTTGCGGGCGCAAATCGCGGAACGCAAACGCTCGTTGCCGACAAATTAAACGCCGCGTTTAATCAGCAAACGCAGGACGTTCAGCAGTTTGACGCGGTTGGAAATACGAAATTTTCCGAACTCGACCGCAACGGCATCGCCGGTCAAATTTATTTTTCGGCAAGCGATGAAATCGTCCGTTTGCGCGGCGATGAACCGACGGTTTTTGATTCGCGGGCGAGAGCGAAAGCGACTGAGATTGATTGGGACACGCGCAATGAAAAATCCGCTTTGCGCGGCAGTGTCAGCACGACTTATTACAGTCAGGGTAAAACCGGCGGCGCGACTCCATTCGGCGCGACGAATTCGCCGGTTTTTATCACGGCGGGCGAAGCGAATTTCGATCATAAATCGGAAGTCGGTGTCTATACGGGAAACGCGCGGGCGTGGCAGGAAAATAATTATATCCGCGCTGACAAATTGATTTTACAGCAAAAACAAGGACAGCTTTTCGGCGAAGGCGCGGTGCAAAGTCTGCTTTATGACGCGAAAAAAGTGGAAAACGGCAAAGAATCGAATGTGCCGGTTTTCGCTTCAGCCGATAAAATGATGTATGTCCACGACAAAAATCTGCTGCGTTACGAAGGAAATGTTGACATCCGGCAAGGCACTGACAGAATCGTCGCGGGTGTGGCGAATGTCATTATGAATGATAAAAACGAAGTTTCTGAAACAATTGCGGAAAACAATGTCATTATTACGCAGCTGAACCGCAAAGCCGTTGGCGATTACGCGCAATATACGGCGGCGGACGAAAAAGTAATTTTGCGCGGCAGTCCGGCGACGGTTGAAGATTCGGAAAACGGTTCGTCGCAAGGCGCACAAATGACGGTTTTTCTGCGTGAAAAGCGCGTCGTCGGCGAAAGCAAAACCGAACAGAATAATACGGGCAGAATTCGGACGGTTTATAAAATTAAGAAACAATAGCTCTCAAAGTGCGTTTAATTTTACGATGGCTTTAACAAAATACCTTAACTCCATTTTCCCTTTCCCTGACTTTTCAAATAAACTTTTTAATGAATGTTAAATTTTTTTCGCGGTGAAAAATCAGAATCTACAAACGGTAACTACGCGAATGTTTCCACCGATTCGCTTTCCGCGCTTCATTTACAGAAAACTTACGGACGGCGGCGCGTTGTTGACGACGTTTCGCTTTCGGTCGAGCAGGGCGAAGTTGTCGGACTTTTGGGCGCGAACGGCGCGGGGAAAACGACGACGTTTTATATGATGACCGGACTCGAACGCGCCGAAGAAGGAAAAATTTTTTTGAACGGGCAGGACGTAACAAGTTTGCCGATGTATCTGCGGGCGCGGCTTGGGCTTGGTTATTTGCCGCAAGAACCTTCGATTTTTCGGAAAATGTCTGCCGAACAAAATATTCTCGCCGTTTTGGAAACGATGAAGATGAAACGCCCTGAAAGATTTGCGCGGCTTGAAGAATTGCTTGAAGAATTCGGCGTAACGCACGTTCGCAAAACACGTGGCGACGCGCTTTCCGGCGGTGAGCGCCGCCGCGTCGAAATCGCGCGTTGTCTGGCGACCGAACCGCAGTATATTCTGCTCGACGAACCTTTTGCCGGAATTGATCCGCTGGCGATTGACGATATTCGGGAGATTATTCTCTATCTGAAAAATCGCGGCATCGGCATTTTAATCACCGACCACAACGTCCGCGAAACGCTCGGCATTACCGACCGCGCTTATATTATGACCGAAGGCAAAATCCTGCGAAGCGGCGCACCTAGCGAATTAGTTGAAGATGTAGATGTTCGGCGGCTTTATCTGGGCGAAAGATTTAGTCTTTGAAACAGATGTCAGATGTCAGACCCTAGATTTTGAATTCTGAGCCTACATCTGACATCTATTTCCAAATCCTTTTCCCTTTTTCTGCCAAATGGTTATAATAAGTAACGGAAACTGATTTTTCCGAGAAATTGAATTGAAAAACAATCATACATAAAAATTTAAGGTAAAGATGGCATCGTTAAGACTGACACAAAAATTGACTCAGCGGATGATTTTGACTCCGCAACTGCGGCAGCGAATCGAAATGCTGCAAATGACGACGCTTGAACTCAGTGAGTTGATTTCAAATGAACTTGTCGAAAATCCGGTGTTGGAAGAAGTGATGTCGGAAGACGAATTTCAGGAGTTTTCCGAAAAAATCCTTGACCAAAATTCCGAAGGACACGAAGAAACTTTTGAAAACGGACGCGATAAAGATGCTGATTTTCCATCTGATTTTGAAAATATAAAAGCTGAAAATTCGAGCGAAAATGGTTTTGAGGAAAACCGCGAAGTAGATTTTGACGGTGAAACGGAAGATTCTTCCGGCGAAAAGGAAGATGCGTTTGAAGAAGTTGATTACGGCAGGGAATTTCAAGATTATCTTGATCCCGGTTATAAAACTCAAGAATTTGAATTTAAAGAAGACGCGCCGAGTTTTGACCAGTTTTTATCGCGCTCCGAATCGTTAGCCGAACATCTCGAATGGCAGCTTAATCTTCAGCAGATGAGCGAAAAGGTCGAAGAAGCGGCGATTTGCGTGATCGGAAATCTCAATGAAGACGGACGACTTACGACTTCCAACGAAGAAATCGCCGAAATGTGCAGATGTTCGTTGGAAGCGGTGGAAAAAGCGCGGCAAATCGTGATGCGGCTTGAACCTGTCGGCTGCGGCGCGCGTGATGTTAAAGAATGTTTGATTGTCCAACTTGAAGCCAACGGCGAAGGCGAATCTTTGGCGGCGGAACTCGTACAAAACTATCTGGAAGATATGCAGCCGCATCGTCTTCAGCATTTGGCAAAAGAAACAGGTTTTGACGTTCACACGCTTGACGAAGAAATCAACAAAGTCAGGATTTTAGACCCATATCCGGGCAGACGTTATTCGTCGGACGAACCAATTTATGTGTCGCCGGAAGTTTATATCGAAAAGCTCGAAGACGATTATATCGTTTATTTTACGGACGACGGAAGCCCGCGTTTGCGTATCAGTCAAACGTATCAGAAATTGGTCGGACAAGAAGATACGACGAAAGAAACCAAAGATTTTATCAAAGACAAAGTGCGTTCGGCAGTTGATCTTTTGCGAAATATTGAGCATCGCCGACAGACGATTTATCGCGTCGTTGAATGTATTGTTGATCGTCAGCGCGAATTTTTGGACAAAGGTGTGCAGTATATCAAACCGATGATGCTCAAGGATGTGGCGGAAGACATCGGAATGCACCTTTCGACAATTTCGCGCGTCGTCAATCGCAAATACGCGCACACGCCGCAGGGCGTGATCGAACTGCGCCGCTTTTTCTCTGAAGGAATGCTCAATGAAGACGGCGAAGAAGTTTCGACGCGCATTTTAAAACTGCGAATCAAAAAAATGGTCGAAGAAGAAAATTCGCGCAAACCGATGACCGACGAACAAATTGCAAAAATTCTGCTCAAAGAAGGCAACAAACTTTCGCGCCGCACAGTCGCCAAATACCGTGACCAAATGCAGATTCCGGGTTCGCGTGAACGCAAAACGGTCGTTTAGATTTTTGGGTTTTCCAATTTGCGATTTTCCGTTTTGAATTTAATAATCAATGGAAAATCAAAAAAGTACTTTGATTTATAATAAAAAACAAGAGGTGCAATTTTATGAAATTTGAATATACGGGAAGACATATCGAAGTAACTCCGGCTCTGCGTTCTCACGTTGAAGAGCATTTTGAAAGAATAGATCATTTATTTGACGGCAACAGCAGCAAGGCTCACATAATCATCGAAGTCGAACGTGGAAAACATCGTTCGGAAGTTATTGTTAACTGGCACGATCAGGTTTTAACAGCGACAACGGATGTCGAAGATATGTATTCTTCGTTGTCGCAGACGATTGGTAAAATCGAAAAACAAGCCTTAAAATTAAAAAACAAAATCAAGGACAAGCATCACAAAGCGAAGAAAGTCAGTACCGTCGCACCAAAAAAGGAAGAAGTAATTGAACCCGCTCCGGCATTGCCGCAAATCATAGAGACGAGAGATTATCCGGTTAAGCCGATGACTGAAGATGAAGCTGTTTTACGGCTCAATGAAGAAGAAAATCAGTTTTTAGTGTTTAGAAATGCTGCCGATGAGCGTGTTTCTGTTATTTACAAACGGAAAGACGGAAATTACGGTTTGATACGACCTTAGCTGATTCCGGCTTTTTCAAAATAATCCGTCAAAAATGCCGTCCACTAATAAAAATGAATTTCCGAAAATCTCCGTCGCTGATTTTATTGAGAAATCTTCGGTGGAGTTGGATATTGAAATTTTAGAGGGCGAAAAAGGCTTAAAACGAAAACAGATTGTTTCCAAGCGCATTCAAAAACTCGGATTGGCGTTAACCGGATTTACGCATTATATTCAGGAAGGAAGCATTCAGATTGTCGGGCAAAGTGAAATTTCTTATCTGTCGCAACTCGAAAAGGCGCAGCGCATTGAAGCGATAAACAATCTTGACCTTGAAAAAATCTGCTGTATATTGATTCCAAAAAAACTAGAACCGCCCGCGGAATTATTGAAAATTGCCGACGAACGACAATTGCCGATTCTTCGTACCGCGCAAACGAGTTCAAATGCTGTCGGCATCATTTCAAAATTTTTGGCGGAAATTCTTGCGCCGCAAACCACGCGGCACGGCGTTTTGGTCGGAATGTATGGACTCGGCGTTTTGCTGTTAGGCGAATCGGGCATCGGAAAGTCTGAATGTGCGCTCGATTTAATTGCCCGCGGACACCGGCTGGTTGCCGACGACGCGGTCTTGATAAAAAGAATCGGCGAAAATCTGGAAGGCTTTTCGCCCGAATTGACGTATGAACATCTGGAAATTCGCGGTCTCGGCATCGTTAATGTCCGCGCTTTGTTCGGCATTTCCGCCGTTGCCGACAGAAAAAAGATCGAATTATGTATTGAGTTCAAAAAATGGAAAGACGCGGTTGATGTCGAACGGCTCGGACTCGATGCGCGGGAAGAAGAAATTTTCGGCGTAAAATTAACCAAATTTATTTTGCCCGTCAGCGGCGGGCGCAATCTTTCGGTTTTGGTTGAAACGGCGGTGCGCGTTCATCTTTTGAAGATGGCTGGTTTTGATGCCGCGCAAAAGTTAATTGCGAAACATTCGACGATGGTTGGTATGTAAAATATGCTTCAAAATCAAAAGGAAATAAAATTCCTGCCAAATTTTGTAATCATCACCGGTTTGAGTGGTTCGGGAATGAGTTCGGCGACGAATGCGTTTGAGGATTTGGGATATTTCTGCGTTGATAATTTGCCTTTGACAATGCTCAAAACTTTTTCACGGCTGCTTTTACCGAACGATGAGGAAATTGTCGCCATCGAAAAAGCCGCGCTGATTATCAACATTCGTGAACGCCATTTTCTTTCGGAATTCCCGACAGAACTGAAAAAACTACAAAAAAATCTCGCGCCGTTTGTTTTATTCTTTGAAGCGTCGGACGCGGTTTTGCAGCGACGATTTTCCGAAACACGCCGTCCGCATCCAGCTGATGCGGGCGAAGGTTTACTTACCGCGATTCGCGCTGAAAAAGAAGCGATGAAGGAAATCCGCGAAAGTGCCGACTTGATTATTGACACTTCCGAACATACGGTTCACACTTTGCGGCGGCTTCTCGTCCAAAGATTCGGGCAGACGGAAGAAGGTTCGCCGCTGCACGTTCAAATTACCAGTTTCGGGCATAAATACGGTGTTCTGCACCAGGCTGATTTGCTTTTTGACGTGCGCCATCTGCCGAATCCGTATTTTGAAGAAGGTTTGCGTGAGTTGCCCGGAACACACAAAAAAGTTACCGGATTTCTTGAAAAACAAACGGAAGTTCAGGAAACAATCAGGCGTTTTGTTGATTTGCTTGAATATCTTCTGCCACTTTACAAACGCGAAGGCAAATCCTATTTGAGCATCGGAGTCGGCTGCACAGGCGGACGACATCGCTCTGTGATGGTCGCAAACAGGTTAGGTAAAGCATTAAAAAATGATAACTTTGACGTTTCGGTCGTGCATCGGGACGTGCAGAAGTGATTTAGTTTTTGGTTTTTAGTTTTTGGTTTCTAACCTTAATTTTTCAGTTCGGCTTGAAATAAATTTAATCAAAAAACCAAAAACTAAAAACCAAAAACTGAGAACGAATATATGAAAAAGATTGGCGGAGTAATAGTTTCACACGGACAGGTTGCCAATGAATTACTGGCGGCGGCAGAAGCCGTCGTCGGAGCGCAAAATCATATCGCGGCGGTTTCCATCGGTTGGCACGATGATGTCGAGGTAGCGAAAGGCGAGATTGCCCGCGCCATCAAACAAGTTTCCGACGGCAGCGGCGTTTTGCTTTTAACCGATATGTTCGGCGGCACACCGACTAATATTTCGGCAATGTTTATCAAGAAAAATGAAACTGAAATCGTTACGGGCGTAAATTTGCCGATGGTCATAAAACTCGCATCGCAAAATAAGGAAATGACTTTGGCGGAAATGGCGAAGGAAGTCGAAACGCAGGGCAAGCAAGCGATTTATCGCACAGGCGAATTGCTTGAACCGCAGAAATCTAAATAAAAATGCTCGAAAGCAAAATAAAAGTCATTAATCCGCTCGGACTTCACGCCCGCGCCGCCGCGCAGTTGGTTCGGCTGGCGGGAAAATTCAAAAGCCGGATTATATTAAAACGAATTGACAATAATGTGATTGCCGATGCCAAGTCAATTTTGAGCGTGTTGACATTAGCAGCCGCCAAAGGAACGCATTTGGAATTGGGAGTCGAAGGCGAAGACGAACAAAAAGCGTTACAGGCGATTGAAGAGATTTTTGCAAAAGGATTTGGCGAGATTTAAAAAATATGTCAACAGAAAACGGCTACACGCCGGGAATAAATAAAAAAGTAGGAATTATCGGCGTTCCGCTCGGTTACGGCGCGGGAGAAAAGGGAAGTGAACTCGGCGCAACGGCGTTGCGGTTGTCAAATATTCGCGGAAAATTTTTAACCGAACTTATTGCAGAATTGGGTTACGATGTTAAAGATTACGGCGATGTCGAAATCATCAAACCGGATTATGTCGCGCAAGCGGGAGAAAATCCCAAGTATTTGAAGGAAATGCTCGCTTCATACAAAAATATGGCGGGCGACATCAAACGAGTTTTAGCAGACGACGCTTTTCCGGTAATTTTGGGCGGCGATCACTCGATTGCCGCCGGAACATTTTCGGCGATTTCTTCATTTTACAGAGAAAAAGGTGAAGAAGTCGGCTTGATTTGGTTTGACGCGCACGCCGACATCAACACGCACGAAACATCGCCGTCGGGCAACATTCACGGGATGCCCCTCGCCGCGCTTCTCGGTTACGGCGAACCTTCAATCGTCAATTTAGAAGGTTTCGCGCCAAAGATAAATCCAAAATTCTGCGCTCACGTCGGCGGCAGAGATTTGGATTCCGGCGAACAAAAACGCATCTGCGAACTCGGAATGCGCGACAATTTTTTTACGATGAGCGACATTGACCGGCGCGGAA
>JBDTSO010000003.1:0-22179 GCA_039931085.1 Acidobacteriota bacterium
GTGATGTCGCTTCATACAAAAATTTCGCATATAAAAAAAGTGCCGAAAGGCGAAACTTTGGGTTACAGCCGAACATTTACAACCAAGCGCGATTCGCTAATTGCAACAATTCCACTAGGTTATCACGACGGTTACAGCCGGAGTTTTTCAAATTGCGGACGAGTAATTATCAACGGCATTTTTGCTCCGATTGTCGGTAGAATTTCGATGGATTGGACAATTCTGGACATAACGGATGTTCAAAATGTTAAAGTAAATGATGAAGTTATTTTAATCGGCGAACAAAAAAATTTGAGAATTACCGCCGAAGATTTGGCAAAATTGGATGATACGATTTCTTATGAAATTACCTGCGGAATAAATCGGCGTGTGCCGCGAAAATATGTTGGAAGCAAATAAAAGTGCGTGGTTTGAAAAGATTTTTGCAGTTTATAACCGCAATTTCATCAAACGTCGTTTTCACTCGCTGCACGTTTCGGGTTTAGATTTATTTTGCCGCAAAAACCCGGCAATTCCGCTGATAATTTACGCGAATCATTCAACGTGGTGGGACGGACTCATCATTTTTGAAATTTGCAGAAAAGCCAATTTTGATTTTTTCGTAATGATGGAAGAAAAACAGTTGAAAAATTTGTTTCTTTTCCGAAAACTCGGTGCATTTTCCGTCGTCAGAGAAAATCCGAGAAAGGCGATTGAAAGTATAAATTATGCTGCTGGTCTTCTAAAAAATCCGCGCCGAACGCTACTGATTTTTCCGCAGGGTGAAATTTTGCCGAATGATTTGCGTCCGTTGAATTTTTATAATGGTTTGTCGAGAATTATTGAAAAATCAGGCAAAGTTTTTGCCGCGCCGTTGGCGATTCGTTATGAATTTTTGGGCGAATTCAAGCCGCAGATTTTTGTTAAAATCAGCTCATTTGAACTAATCAAAGCTGACAAAAGTTTCGACTCAAAAAAATTAACCGAGAGCAATTCAAATCGTTTAACGAATTTACTTGATGAACTTAAAACGGACATCATAAATAAAAATTTCAGTCACTACGAGCAAATAATTTAGTGCCGATTCCAAAAGTTTCATCAATAGAAATGCCGATTTTGCAGGAACTCGTCGCCACGGGCGGCGCGGATAATCTGCGTTTTTTGTATGAACGGCTTCCCGCTTATTTTCCTCAGCTTTCGGAAAAAGAAATCAGAGGAATCAAAGACGGAAAAAACAAATCGTGGCGAATCGCCGTTCAAAAAGCGGGCAAATTTTTAGATGAGCAAAAACTTATTGAACGCGAACACGGAAATTGGGTGATAACCGACAGAGGAAGAAAGGAAGTTGAAAAAGAAACATCAGGTTTTACTTTAACTGTTTCGCAAACGAAAAGTCTTTCGCATACAAATATTCAAGAAATGCTGGTGAAAATCGGCGAAAGTTTAGGTTTTTACGCTGAAACAGAATTTGAATTTTACGATGTGATCTGGCGCGAAACGCCGAACAGTCCGCGAATTTCTCACATTTTTGAAGTGCAGAGCAAAGGCAATATTGATTCCGCCTTTGCCAAACTCAAACGCGCTTATCAAGCGCAGCGAACCAAGCCGTTTCTTGTCATCGCCTCGGAAAGAGATTTGAACCGCGCCCGCCAATCTTTGAGCCGTGAATTCCACGACATCGAAACCGTCGTAACGATTTTGACCTTCGCCCAAATTAAACAAGTTCATCAAAACCTCAAAAACATCGCTGAAATTATCAAAGAGTTTCTGTTAAAATAGTTCCAAGTTTCAAGTTCGATGTTCAAAGTTTAATTTTAACCTCGAATCTTGAACTTTGAATTTTGAACTTTCCGATGAAAAACGAAACTCCAATTCGGCGGCAATATCTGGCTATCAAAGCCAAGCATCAAGACGCGATTTTGCTTTTTCGGCTGGGCGATTTTTATGAAGCCTTTGACGACGACGCGCGTCTTTTGGCGCGTGAATTGGATATTACTTTGACTTCCAAACCGATGGGCAAAGATATGCGCGTTCCGCTTGCCGGAATTCCGTATTATGTTCTCGAAAAGCATCTGGCAACTTTGATTTCGCGCGGTCATCGCGTGGCGATTTGCGAACAAACTTCAAGTGTCCCGATCAAAAATGATGACGGAAAAAGATTGATTCAGCGCGAAGTCGTTCGCACGGTGACAGCCGGCACGGTTATCGAACCGCAACTTTTAGACAGCAAATCGAATAATTATTTAGTTTCATTTTTCAGCGACGGACAACGCGCCGGAATCGCTTACGCCGATATTACGACGGGCGATTTTGCGGCGACGGAAATTAACAATAAAGATGCTCTGAGCGAGTTGCAAAGGCTCGCCCCCGCCGAGGTTGTCATTGCCGAAATGCAGGAAACTTTCAGCAATCGGGATTTGCCGCAGTTTGTAACCAAAATAAGTGCAGAAATATTTGCTTTTGAAAATGCCCGCAAAACTCTGTTCAAACATTTTCACACGAAAACTTTACAGCCTTTCGGTTTGGAAAATTCGCCGCTTGCGGTTTCGGCGGCGGGCGCGTTGATTTCATACTTGCAAATCACGCAAGGCGAATCGGCTGAACAATTAACCCGTTTGACGAGTTATGATTTCAGCGAATTTATGCTGCTCGACGGCAATACTTTGCGGAGTTTGGAAATTTTTGAGAGTTCTTCGGGCGCGAGTCTTTTATCGGTTATTGACCGCACGAAAACGGCGATGGGCGGCAGACTTTTGCGAAAATGGTTGCGTCAACCGCTGCTCGACTGCACCGAAATTTACCGCCGACAGGAACATATCGCGTGGTTTGTCGAAAACTCGGAAGAACGCGAAAAAATCAGAGAAATTTTCGCATACATTAAAGATTTGGAAAGGCTTTCGAGCCGCGCCAAAGCAAATTATATTTCGGCGTATGAACTTCGCGCCTTTGGCAAAAGTCTGGAATTAATTCCGCTGATTAAAGAAGTTTTGCGAAAAGACACGATTCATTTCGGACAGATTTTGACGCATTTGCCGGAATGTTCCGAAACTTCAAAATTGATTGAAAACGGAATTTCCGAAGAATTGCCGTCGCGTTATAACGAGCAAACTGGAATTATTCGGAATGGTTTTTCGGAAGAATTAGACAAACTTCGTGAAACATTAAAAAACGGCAAAGGTTTTTTAGCGGAAATGGAAAAGCGTGAACGCGAAAAAACCGGAATTAAATCTTTGCGCGTCGGATTTAATAAGGTTTTTGGTTATTACATTGAAATTACCAAACCAAATCTTCATCTTGTTCCGGCAGATTACACGCGCAAACAAACCTTGATTCCGGCGGAAAGATATATCACGCTGGAGTTGAAAGAACACGAATCTTTGGTTATTCACGCTCAGGAACGAATTGCGGAATTGGAAAATAATTTGTTTCGCCAAATTTGCTCGGAAGTCGGCAAAAAACGTCCTGAAATTTTGCTTGTCGCTTCGACAATCGCTTATCTCGATGCAATTTGTGGGCTCGCCGAAGTTGCCGAAAAAAATAACTATTCGCGTCCGACGGTCAATGAAACTTCCCTTTTACGAATAAAGAACGGACGGCACGCCGTCATTGAAAAACTTTTGATTGACACGAAATTTATCGCCAACGATGCCGCGCTTGGTGGTAACGGCGCACCGCAAATCGCTCTGATAACAGGTCCGAACGCTTCGGGAAAATCAACATATCTGCGGCAAATCGCCTTGATAGTTTTGCTGGCGCAAATTGGCAGTTTTGTTCCCGCCGACGAAGCTGTTATCGGGATTTGTGATCGGATTTTTACGCGCATCGGACTTTATGACAAAATCGGCAGCGGCGAATCAACATTTATGACTGAAATGATCGAAACCGCTGAAATTCTTCATCACGCTTCGCCGAATAGTTTGATTTTGCTTGATGAATTGGGACGCGGAACTTCGACTTATGACGGTTTGGCGGTGGCGCGTTCCGTGTTGGAGTTTATTCATAATCATCCGAAATTGAAAACGCGGACGCTGTTTGCCACGCATTATCACGAACTCGCCGAACTCGAAGAGATTTTGCCGCGTCTTGAAAATTTTTATTTTGTAATTGAAGAAAAAGACGCTAAACTAACTTTTAAATACAAGATAGAAAAAGGCATCGCCCTGAAAAGTTATGGCGTGTATGTTTCAAAACTCGCCGGTTTACCTAAGCCTGTCGTACGTCGTGCCGAACAGCTTCTGCTAGAATATGACAAAGAATCCGGCAAAAAGACAGAACATTCGCAATTGCAAAACCAAAGCGAACTGGAAAGAAAATTGTCGGAAATTGACACGGACGCGCTTTCGCCAGTTGAAGCGTTGATGAAACTTTATGAACTGAAAAAATTATTAAAAGATAAACCCGAACTTATCCGCGCGGCGAGTTAGATTTTGCGGTTTAACATAATTTCAATGGGCACAGATTGAGCATTAGGTTATTGAAATGCCGCGTTTTATTAAAATGAATTTTAAAAACTTCCAATTTAAAACATTTTTTTACAAACTTTACGACAAAGCGTTTGAAGAAGATATTATGAGCAGCGCGGCGCAGGTGGCGTTCTATTTTTCTTTCGCGCTTTTTCCGCTTTTACTTTTTTTAATTACATTATTCGGTATGGTTTTAAGTTCCGCCGATGATTTGCGCGGCGAGCTTTTCTATTATTTGCGTCAAGTGATGCCTTATTCGGCATATCAATTAGTACAGACAACAATTAAAGAGGTTACGGAAAACAGTTCAGGCGGAAAATTGACCATCGGCTTTTTTATCGCTTTGTGGTCGGCTTCGGCGGGCATTGACAGCATTCGCATCGCCCTGAATTCCGTTTACAATTTACGGGAAACGCGTGATTGGTGGAAGACAAAACTTCTCTCGCTTTCGTTCACTGTGGTTATTGCAATTCTCGTTTCAGTCGCTCTGGCGATAGTTTTTTACGGCTGGAAGTTTATTTCCTTCGCCTTTACCGCGTTTTCACTTCCCGTTCCGGCACACTTTTTTCTTATTATTATTCAGTGGATTGCAATTTTAATTGTTTTGGCTATCATTTTCGGTTTGCTTTATAATTACATACCAAATCAATCGCCCCGAAAGTGGCATTGGATAACGCCGGGAACAGTTGTGGGAATAGTTTTATGGCTGATTCTCTCAAGCAGCTTTCGCCTTTATCTACATTATTTCAACAGTTACGACAAAACTTACGGCTCACTCGGAGCGGTCATTATTTTGATGTTGTGGCTTTTTCTGACATCGCTGGTGATTTTAATCGGCGGATTGATAAATTGTGTATTCAATGAAATGAGTCAATTGGAAGAAAATATTAAAAATAAAAAATTGACCAACGAAATCAGAAGCAGTCGGGAAGACGTAACGAAGGTTATCGCCAAAACCCAAAACAATTGATAATGCCAGCAGCATTTTACAAGATATTTAGAATGACAATGGACGAAATGCTACACTCGCAAGTGTATTGTCGCGCCTTTAATAAATGCGAACTTCTGCAAAAAATTTAAACCGACGTAAATTTTGATGTTATCCCCCGACGTGAACACTTGGTCTAAGTTCCGGGTCGGGTTCAGCTTGTCGCAAAATTTCCCGCGTAAGCGGCGCGGTATCGCCTTCACCGAACAAAACGTATCTCATTAAATATCTCAGCGGATTACCTTCGCTCCAACCGAAATAAACGTGCGGAATCTTGCCGGTTTTATCGCGCAAATGCAGCAAAAGGGCGGCAATCGCGTTTGGCACGGCGGTTGATTCTGTTCGCAAAACTTTATAACCGTCAATGTCCACGCCGTGAATTTTCAGTTTTCCTTTGAATTCCGAAGCATCGCCCAAACCGATTTCATAAAAAAGAATCGGATCGCTCGACGGAATATGATTGTCAACGCGCTTTTCGTGCTCGTTGAAACGATATTCGGCGACATCGCCAACCTCACGCCGGTTAGTTACGATGCGAATCTCATTATCCGCCAATTCATCAATAAATTCCTGCGCTTTTTCATCTAAAACAATTTTGTCAATGCGAACTTCCGTTGAACGCATCACGCGCGAGATAAAAGAAGTGGCGATAATGGTTAATATAAAGATGGAAGCAATTTTTATTCCGTCGGGACGCTCGTAAATATTTGTTAAAGTTGTATAAATGAAAACGAGCGAGATAGTAAAAAATGCAATTGTCCAAGGGCTTTTTCGGCGTTTTGCCGAAATTGAAACGGCAATTGCCGCTGAACTCATCAGAAATAACACGCCCGTTGCATAAGCTCCGCCCTGCGCGTCAACATCAGCCTGAAAAAATATCGTGATGGCAAAACAAATCGCCATAAAAACCAGCACCAGCGGACGAGTTGCCCGCGCCCATTCAGGAGCCATCCCGTAACGCGGCAAATAACGCGGAACGATATTCAAAAGTCCGGCGAGAGCCGACGCGCCCGCAAACCATAGAATCATAATCGTGCTTAAATCGTAAAGTGTTCCGCCCAAATCGCCGAAATATCTATGAGCCAGATAAGCCAGAGCGCGTCCGTTCGCCTTGCCCGAATCTTTGATAACTTTGTTGTCTATTTCCGCCTGAGTGCAAACGCAGTATTGCGGAACATCGTCATCCGCTTCATTAAATCCGCAGGTCAATACCGGACAATAATCGGTTTCGGGAATAATCACGCTGGTTACAAAACTGCTCGAAATCAGCATAAAACTCATTATCAAAGCCGCAGTCAAGAGCAGTTTGCGTGTATTTGTTATGCGATTCGGGCTTTTTATCAGAGGCATCACCGCCACGCCCGTTTCAAATCCTGACAAACCGAGTGCCAGTTTTGGAAAAACTAACAGTGAAATACCGATAATTGTGAAAATACCGCGCGTTCCAATTTCGCCGTTTTCGGAGCGGCTGGTAAAAATTGCCGCTTCCCAATTTGGAAATAGCTGCGGATGATTTGCAATATCGTAAAATCCGAAGCCAATAACAATTATGTTCAACAGCAAATAGATTCCGACCAAAAAAACGGCAATTCCCATAGCTTCTTTGAACCCTTTTAAGAAAACCGCGCCGAGCAGTATTATCAAAGCTAATGTTACCGGAACGGGATGATTCAAAAATGGAAGATGCGTTTTGACAAACGGATTTTCAAGAACGTGCGCCGAAGCATCGGCGGCTGAAAGCGTAATCGTGATAACGAAATCAGTAGCTACAAAACCAAGCAGCACAAGCACGAAAAGTTTCCCCTTCCAACGCGAAAGAAGTGCTTCGAGCATCGCAATCGAACCTTCACCTTTCGGACTTTCCGCTGCCACACGGCTGTAAATCGGAAACGCGCCGAAAAGCGTCAGCAAGACCAAAACCAGCGTGGCAATCGGCGACAAAACATTTGCCGCAATAAAAGCGATGCCCGGCTGATAACCGAGCGTCGAAAAATAATCAACGCCCGTCAGACACATCACTTTCCACCACGAATGCTGTTGATGCTGCCCTTTTTTTTCGTGCGGGGCTTCTATCTCCGTTACGCCCTGCAACAGCCAGCGTTTAAAGCGATTATCGCTCGAACCATTAATTTTTATCATTTAAAAAATAAAAAGACCATAAACGCAAGTCATTACGCTTATGGTCATTGATAAATTTATCAAAGCCAAATGGCTCGTTCTTCCAATATGCCTGCGAGGTTAGCTGTCGGGCTGGAACTTTGGAAGTGTTCCTTATTTGCAAAATAATTAGCCCCAATTTTCGGGTTCCCCGCGCTGCTTTTAACGGCAGCTTCGGCAAGAGTTTGTCAAAATTCCAAATATACTCCTGAAATTTATCAAAAGCAACCAGAGATTTATCCGCCGACGTGAACGCTCGGTCTTAGTTCAGGGTTTTCTTCGGCTTGCCGCAAAATTTCCCTTGTAACCGGCGCGGTATCGCCTTCGCCGAAAATGATGTAGCGAATCAAGTAAGCTATCGGATTGCCTTCGCTCCAACCGAAATAAACGTGCGGAATTTTGTCGGTTTTATCGCGCAAATGCAGTAACAGCGCGGCAATCGCGTTCGGCACGGCGGGAGCTTCAGTGCGTAGAATTTTATAACCGGCAACATCAACTCCGCGAATTTCCAATTTCCCTTTGAATTCCGAAGCGTCACCCAAATCAATTTCATAAAAAAGAATCGGATCGCTCGACGGAATATGATTGTCCGTGCGTTTTTCGTGTTCCTTAAAACGATATTCGGCGACATCGCCCGTTTCGCGCCGATTTGTAACGATGCGAATTTCGCCGCCTGCTAAATCATTGAGAAACTCTTTCGCTTTTGCATCGAATTCGATGTCTTCGATACGCACTTCGGTTGTGCGTAATGCGCGTGAAACAAACGAAGTGATGACGATGGCAAGAATAAATAATAAGGCAATTTGTATTCCTTCGGGCTGCTCAATGATATTGATGATTGTCGTGTAGAAAAAAACGAGTGTGATAATTAAAAATCCAATCCATTTTTTTTCCGATTTTCGCCACGCGGAAATTGTCACGGCAACCGCCGCCGAAGCCATCAAAAATAAAACGCCAGTTGCATACGCGCCGCCCTGCGCGTCAACGTCGGCGTTAAAAAGAATCGTAACGAGAAAAGCGATTGCCGTAAAAACAAGCACCAGCGGGCGCGTCGCCCTTGCCCAATCGGGAGCCATTCCGAAACGCGGCAGATAGCGCGGAACGATATTTAAAAGTCCGGCGAGAGCCGACGCGCCCGCAAACCACAAAATCATAATCGTGCTGATGTCATAAATCGTTCCGAAAATATCTCCAAAATGTGTATGGGCGAGATAGGAAATCGCGCGTCCGTTAGCTGCACCGTCTTCCTGAAATTCCTGCGCCGGAATAAGCATCGTCGTTACGATACTGCTTCCGATCAGCATCACGCTCATTATCATTGCCGCGCCGCTTAAAAGTTTTTTCCCGTTGCGAATCCGTCCGGCGATAAATTTTTCGGCACTCGGCGTTAAAACTTTGTCGGGCAGTTGAGATTTATGAATAACACTTTTTTCCGCATCTGAAAGTTCTTCGCCGCTTTCAATTAACGGCATTACTACAACCCCTGTTTCGAAACCGGACAAACCGAGCGCGAGTTTTGGAAATAAAAAAAGCGAAATAAAAACCATTGACAAAACGCTGCCTTCAACGTTCGGATGTCCCCAAAGTGCCGCGCTCCAATTTGAAATCGTTTCCGGCTGAACGACGAAAATTTGATACAAACAGACACAAATGACAACAACATTGAGCAATAAATAAACCACGACGATCCCAACCGCAATGCCGATTGCTTCATTGAAACCTTTGAGAAAAACCGCGCCTAAAAGACCTATCAAAAAAAGTGTTATGATAATTTTGTGATTTAGGAAGTGGAGATGACCTTGAACAAACGGATTTTCGATAATGTGGGCGGATGCGTCCGCGGCTGAGAGCGTTATTGTAATAATAAAACTAGTGGCGACAAATCCGAGCAAAGCCAGCACAAACATCTTCCCTTTCCAACGCGAAAGCAAATTTTCGAGCATTGAAATCGAGCCATCGCCGTGCGGACTTTCTTCCGCCACTCGTTTATACATTGGCAGTGCGCCAAACAAAGTCAGCAGAACAAGCACTAAAGTCGCAATCGGAGATAACGCACCAGCCGCCAAAAAAGCGATGCCGGGTTGATACCCAAGCGTCGAAAAATAATCAACTCCTGTTAAACACATCACCTTCCACCACGAATGCTGGTGATGTTGCCCTTCTTTTTCGTGAGGTCCTTCAGGTTCTCGTATGCCTTTTAACAACCATTTTTTAAAGCCGCTCTCTTTCTTAGTTTCCATAATTAAAAATAAAGACCATCGAACACCTGAGCCTTCGCGGTCAATTTAATAAAATTACTTTGTTTTGTTTGTCTGCCGACACAAATAGTGGAAGTCTGATTTTTATTATTAATATCAAATGTCAAACAAATTTTACCCTTATCTGGTTTAAGGTCAAGTGTTGATTACTTTTAATAATTTAGAGAGTTTGCCAAGAAGGATTTTAAAAATTAAAAGGGCGACGTCTCCCACACCGTCGCCCCTAGGTCACAAGTCCTCACCCCTCGTGACCAAGTGTTCACCGGGGAGGTGAACACTTATAGATTATGCACAATGAAAATTAAATTGCAAATCTAATTTTTAACTTTTTTAAGTTAAAATATCGGATAACTATTCCAAGGATTTATAAAACTTTCGACGGTTAAACCACCGACAATATAATCTATTTTGTCATCCTTATTTTTCACGCAAAAACTATATTCTCCCAAAGGAGTTCCGGGAATGACTTTAATCTCAAAACTGACAACCGACAACTCCGAACCATAATCCAATTTGGAAATAGTTTTTGGTGTAGCAGTAAAATACGGAGAATTAAACTTAATTTCAATAGTTTTGACATCCAAATTTTTACCGCCAATATAAATTATATAAGTATTACCACTGTTGACAGGCACGGCAAGTTCGGAAAGCTGCCCGTTGAACCCGATATATTGAACATCAAAATCTTTTGCGGCATTTTTTATTATGTTGACTAAATTGAGATTTTTGCCTTTGACAAGGGTAATTTCTTCTATTTCTTCAGCCGATCTTTTTTTCTCGCTAAAATCCTGAGCGTAAAGTTTATAATCACCATTTGAAAGTCCTTCGATGAGATAATTTCCTTCGGAGTTTGTTAAAACACCGGCAGCTACCTGTCCTGTTTCACTATTTTCCGCCCAAACTTGATAATTCTTTTGTCCTTCGCCGTTTGCCGTTAAAATTTTTCCGCTAATCGTTCCGCAGCAATCTTTATTGGAAATTTCCGCGCCGTATAACGCCCGAATTCCTGAAATGTCGTCTTCCGCCAAAGTTCTCGAACTGTAGCCGGGCAAATTGTAAATACCGTTTTTCCCCTGATGCGCGTGCATTGTCGCGCCGATAATCGTCGAATGTTCAAGACCGAGAAGATGACCTATTTCGTGCGTCAGAGTCGCCTCTAAATCGAAAGTTCCGATTGAACCGTCGGAAGAAAATTGTTGGTATGGATTTAAAACGATGTCGGCTTCAGTAATTAAACCTTTGCCATTGTAAAAAATTCTCGTCCGCGCCGAAACAGCTTCCGAATCGCTGCCGAAAAGTATCAGATTATCGGTAGTTTGCGCTATCGTAATTAAGCTAACACCGTCGCCGGATTTTCCCGAAGGGCTAACGGATTGGTTGTCGGATGTCGTTACTTCAAATTTGATATTGGCAACTTTTTCCCACGTTTCCAAACTGCGCCTAACCGCGCCAAGCACATCGCTGTCTGCTTTGATGTTAAGATTTTGTTTGGTTAGCGATGTGGACAACGCAATTGGAATAACTCCGCCTTTCCAATGCAGACGTTTAATTTCGCCGTCGTCGGCAAACTGCGTCGTGTATGCAATTGTTGACCGCGAAAAGCTCGATAACAATAACAAAACCGCCAAAATTTTAAGAATTTTATACATTAAACTTTAAATTAACTTCATTTAAAATATCACTGACCTTTTATGTAAAGGTCATTTGCACATACTTACTGTTTCGCAGCAAAGCCTTCGATGTTATCCCTATCAACATTTTCCAAATCGGCAAAGCCGACAACTAACAGTAAAGCTACCAGAATAAGTGTTGCCAAAACATAAAGAAGCGCGATTTGTTCGTAAGCAATCAAACTTCCGATTACGATACTAACGATAACCAGCCAGAAAAGCGCAACTGTGCGGCGGCTGAATTTATTTTGTGTTGCCATATTATTTTAAAAAATTTTTCTGATACTTGAGATCAGACTATTTATAAATATCAGATTTTTGCTTTCAGAACAATTAAAATACACCAAATTTAATTTGGCATACAAAAATTACGGAGGTTCACTGCGCTCGCAATGACGCGAAAACATATTTGTGAGCCGACGTATTTATGTAATAAAATTTTTCAAATTAAATTACACATTATAAAATATATCGCCAAAACAACAAATATTTCCACAAATTCGCTTAATCTACAATCCGCAATGGTAATTTCGAGGGATTTTTCTCATTTAAATCTCCTGTATTGATTAGCGGCGGAAACTTTCTTTTCCCCCGCCCGGATTGTTCAACCTCAACAATATCAAAGGCTTGCAAAACTACATCAGTTTGTTGATTATTTTTGATTTTTTCTAAATCCGCTTCGATTATTTTTGTTTGATTTGCGTCGCGTCTAAAAATTGTAATTTTTTTTTCATCGCCTTCTTTTGTTACGCCACCGGCACTGTTGATGGCGCGGGAAAGCGTAATCTTTGAATTTGTCGAAATTTGTTTCGGGTTTGCCACACCGCCTATAATATAAATCGGCTGCGCTTCGACCACAGTTATAATATCACCGCTCAAAATTTGCGGATTCGCCTCTTTTTCCCCGGCAAGCAATTCATCAATTTTGATGTTGATATACTGTGGTCCGTTGTCCTGACTGGCAGTTATAAATTTTTCTTTATTTTCGTTTGAAGCGTTGCTTTCTGTAGAATTTACCGCAACTTTCGGTAGACAATTCAAACTCGGAGCGCGGAAAATTTGGATTTCACCACTGGCTTTATCTGTAATTCCGCCCGAAACGATAATCAATTCATTCAACAGCACGGGACGTTTTATCTGAAAGCGTTGCGGTGTTTTCACCGCGCCATAAAGAACCGAAAGCGGACGGTTGGAACGGTCAAGAATTCTGACGGCGACTTTCGGGTCGCGCAAAAGTTTGCTATATCCTTTCGCCACGTCATTAGCAACATCTTCCTCACTTCTGCACAAACCATACACAGGATTTTCAACAAAATTAATGCCGTTTAAGAAACCTTCGGGATTGAGAGTTCCGCGCCAGTCATATTCGACGCTTCCGATTACATCAACATCAATCAAATCACCAAAATGAAGAAGATTTGCTTCGTTTTCAGTCGTCTTTTTTTCAGATAAATCTTCCGGTTCCGGTGTCGGCACTTGGGCTGAAATCAAATTAAACAAGATGAGAATGCAAAAAAGGATATAAGAGAAATGATAATTGCTTTTATTTTTCATTTTTCCGCCGCGTTTCAATCAAAGCCTGCTGTAATTCTTCTTATCATTTTTGATTCTTTATTCCGAAAAATAGTTTCAAATAATCTAATCTTTCTTTCCTAAATTACCTACTAAACCCTCAATTTCCCGTTCGTCATACTCCGGCTTTTTGACCGTTGGCTCTCTTTTTTTCTTTTTTCTATTGGGTTTTGCCGAAACTGTGCCGGGAACGGCAAATCCTCTAAATTCCCAATTACATCCGTCGCACAGCAAATTAAAACGAAACAAAATCTTCGACCAAATCGGTGTCGGACGATAACCTTTTCTGATGCGCGAACTATGGCAGCGAGGACATCTTTGACTAATCATTTATTTTTTTAACCTTTGCTTTTTTGGATATTAACGCTTTTTTCTTTTGTTCAGCCAATTCCCTGAGATTTTCGATTTCACGGTTTATTTTTTCAGCAATTGAATCTTTTTCGATGCTTTGCACATTTTCACGCGCCAGAAAATATAATGCATCTTTATAATGATTTATCGCCTTTTTATAATTACCTTTAAATGCGGAGCGTTCAGCCTGTTCAATCCAGTAAGAAATTTTTATCGAAGCAATAAATTCTTTAAGCGCACTTTCCGATTCAATCAATTTTATATCGTTCGGATAATAGCGCGACGCGGAATTAAGAACCGACAGAGCATTTTGAGCGGTTTCCAATTTTTCGGAAACCGCTGCGGAATTTTTCGCTTTTTGAGTTAGAGTTTGAGATTCAATCTGCGCCCATGTTAATAAATGGTAATGATGTAAATTTTGAACAATCTCTTTACCGCGCCGCAAAGCCGCCAGTCGCGGCGAACCGACTCCGGCATTCTCCAGTTCTTTTCGATTCACCCGCAGATATTCGTTACAAATTTCAAAAACTTCCAGATGTCCGTCGGATAGCTTCCCCAAGATTTGCGCCGCTTCAGATTTTAGCCGAATTTTATTGATTATATCAGCATTTCTTTGAACCGATAATTTATTAGAATTATGAAAAGATCGAGTTGAAAGCGGAACATTTTTCAAATTGTAATCGAGTCTTTTTTCTATCAAAATGGCACGTTCGCGGGCTTTTCTCAAAACTATTTCACGCAAAAAAACAGCACCGCCCAACAGAAAACCGGCACCGATTCCGGCTGAAATCCAGGGCATTTCTTCGCCGCCTTCGTGCAAAAACCCCCAAAAAAGAAAAAAGAAGATGATCACGACGGCAGCCGTCAAGATATAATAACCGGACGCAGGAAGCCAATACGGGCGACGATATTTTTTCGCGCCGTATCTAATATTTCTCGCCGGAATTCTCTGTAATTGATATTGGCGGTTTGGTTTTCCGTTCAAGTTTTCCCCCCAATGCCTTTAGTTAATTTTTATTTTAACAAAAAAAACTAAAAATGTTAATAAATGATTACAAATTTTAGATTGCCGAAAATTCTAAGATGCTGTTTAATTTTTTTTGTTACAATTATTGTTATGGACAATAAAAAGAAGAAAAAACAAAAACGTCCAGTTTATGATTCGATTCGCAAGCCGACTGCGCCGCCAAGCGTAAAATTTGGAAAAGACAAACCGGACGAAAAAATTCATCCTTCACTTCGTAAAACCAAACATAAAAAAATCGAGGATTTAGAAAGTTGAAATGAATTTTTTCAAAAAAATTTTCAGTAAAATCAGACGCGAAAATATTTGGGCAAGACCTGAAATGGCAATCACTTTTCGTGCCGAGTTAATGCCCGGAAAAAACCGCGAAGAACGCACATTCAAGGTCAAAAAAGTTCTCGCCAACGGGCGCGTTATTCTCTATAATTTTATCGGCGAACACCGGCAGAGTGAATTTGAATCTGTAAACTTCAACCGGAATTTATAAACGCTCAGCATAGTTAAACGATTATAAATCGTAAACTTTTCCAACCTGAAAAATATCTAAGTTTTCAATTTCCAATTTTCCAACCTGCCTGACAACCTCTTCAAAATACATTGGCTTAATATTTATTACGTAAATCGGACAATTTTTACAATTAAACTTACTTAATTCATTATAAAGCATTTTCGGTGTTAAATGATGCGAAACTTGCGCTAAATCTTCAAGTTCATCGGGAAAAGCGCATTCAATTAAAAGCGCGGAAAGATTTTCTTCCGCGTTCACCACATTCCAAAACTCGTCCGTTTCCGAAGTATCGCTGCTGAACGCAAACGATGCTTTGTTATCTGAAATGATAAAACCGACGGTTGGAACTTTATGATTTACATTAACTGATTTGATATTGAGATGTTTGACGGAGAAATTGTCACCCGTTTCAAAAGTGTGATACTGCAAAACTTCGCCGTTTTGGTTGGTGAGTTCGGAAAAATTAGGGTAAATCTCCCAGTTAAAAATATCTCTCTCGATTGTTTCAATCACTTCGCTCGTTGCAAAGACACGAATGGGTTCTTCCAAACTGGCAAACAAATCGTCAACAAAAAGCGGCAAACCGGCGATGTGATCGAGATGCGCGTGTGTCAAAATAATGTCACGAATTAAATTTTTCTGTTCGTTCGTCGCCGCCATCGCCAAACTTCCAGCATCAATCGCCACACAATCGTCAATTACGAAACACGCCAAATGCTGCCGCGCCGAAGCGCAGCCGTTTTTGTCGAAGGTGCTTGGAAGTAATTGAATTTTCATTAACCCAACAGAAACAAATTGTAAGTAATATTTTTAATTAGACATCATCTTAAATAAAATTTTGCTCACAAATTACACAAATTAACACTGATAATTTATCTTTGTTATCAATATTGATGGAATTTTTAATCACAACAGCAAAATCTTATTTCCAACAATCTCTTTTTACTCTCGCTTGATACTTTTAACTAACGAGCGCAGGTTTGAGCGCGTCCGCCGTCAATTTCGTAAGTTGCGCCGGTGATCCAACCGGCTTTTTCAGAAGCTAGATAATAAATCAGTTCTGCAACTTCCTCCGGTTCACCGACTCGCCCAATCGGATGTGTCGTTTTTGAATGATCGAGGAAATCTGCGTATTTTGCATCTTCCATTCCGCCGCGCTTATGCAAATTTGTCACAACTACGCCGGGATTTACCGCATTGACGCGAATTCCTTTCGGCGCGAGTTCGAGCGCGGCGCACCGAGTTAATTGATCAACACCGGCTTTTGAAACGCAGTAAGCCAAAACATTCGGGAAAGCGCGAGTTCCCGCCACGCTCGAAACATTCACGATATTTCCTTTGGTTTTTTCGAGATACGGAACACTTTTTTGCATTATATTAAAAACGACTCTTAGATTTATGTCGAACATTTTATCCCAATCAGCAAGCGTCGTCGTTTCGATTGTGCCGTTGGCTATTATTCCGGCGACATTTATCAGCGCATCAAGTTGATTGAAATTTTTACTCACAAAATCAAAAAGTCTTTCGATTTGCTCGTTTTCAAGAATATCAGCGAGATATATTTTTATCGAACCTTTTTTTCCGTCCGCTTCGTCGCGAAGAGCATTTAATTCTTTTTCGTTTCGCCCGACGGCAACAACTTTCGCGCCGTTTTCCGCAAAGAGCAATGCCGCCGCGCGTCCTATTCCGCTGCTTGCTCCGGTAATTATTACTACTTTTTTATCCATAAATTAAACTATCAGTTTTCTTGTAAATTTCTATGATAAGACTTTATTACCTAAATCAGATCCAAAATCGAAGTTTTTTCCTTCACGCGCTTTAATCTTTCGGCGGTCTCGGGAAATGTCATATAACGCGGCACAAGCGGCGCGGGGCGCAACACTTCGCGCCATTGGAGTTCGCGCACTATCGAAACTTGTTCAGGTCCCATTTTTCCGACAAACAAAGTTTCAATGTCGCCGCCTTCGCGCAAATAATTCAAAACCTCAACCAAACCGCGCAAATAAACGGCATCTTTCGTCAAACCGCCGCCGCGAAAGACGCGCATTACGATATTAAAAGCCGAACGCGTACCGAAATTGTAATTTTTGTGAAGTTCGTCAAAAACTTCGGCGAATTTTTGTCCGTTTGTCAACCTTTTAACCGCAATCACACGAGCGGCGAGCGTTCTCAAACGCCCGAAACTCAGCCCGCCGACAAGATATTCGGCGAAAACCGCCAAACCTTCCTGCAATTGTTCGTAACCCGGAAGTCCCGAATAAAGCAATTTCAGAGGCTGTGCGCGACCGTTAAAATAAGTTACCGAATGTGTGCCGATTTCGTGTTGAATCAAAGCGTTAATTCTTGAAGTAGAAATTCCGGTGCGATGTCCGATCATCAAATCGCCGTGCGAAACCATTAAACCGGACGGCGTATCTTCTCTGATTTCAACTTTTGCAGTCATCGGCGGATAAATTTTTTGATAGTATTCGATTTCTTCACGCGCAAGTTTCGCAACTGCGTCCGCATCAAGTTTTTCGCCTGCGTCCAGAGATTTTTTCGGCACGTTCAAAATTTCTTCCGCTAAATTCATCAATTCATCTTCGACGGGCGGAAAAAGCTGCAAACTTTCATACATAAAACGCGGCGTGTTGCGGTCTTCAATCAGAGTAATCTGACGGTCAAGTTCGATACGTTTATCGCGCAAAAGATAAGCCAGCGTCGCATCTTCGATTTCGTCAAAAGAGATACTGTAAAGTTTACGCTTCAGATCTTCCGGGTCAATCGTCAGCAGGCGATAATGAAAAACCGGCTCGATCTCAAAATTTTTCGCCTTAAATTCTTCAAACGCCTGATGTGAATTAACGGGCGTAACCGCCAACAAATAATTAAACGTATCGCTCAAAGCGGAAAGTTCCGCGTCCGCCGACCAAACGGCATCAACCACCAACCGCCGTCCGAGCATCTGCGGCTGTGTCGGGCGTTCCGGCGTTTGAACCTGCACGAATTCAAAAAACGTCTGCTGCAAAGCGTTTGATAATTTCCGGCGCAAATCGCGCAAAATTGAAAGATAAATTTCTCCGCTTTCGGCATCGCGGTAAATCGGCGAGATTTCCAGACCGATCATCAGACAACTCAAATTTTTAATCGTTTTTTCATCTAAAAGCGGTGTCATTTCCGGCGGTGAAATTCTTTCTCCGGCGATAATTTCGACTTCATTTTGACAAGCGGAAAGTTCAAGACATTCGAGCGATTTTTTCAACGTTTCAACCGTCGAAGGAAGTTCTTTTGTTTTGTCGGTAAAAATGCGAAATTTCGCTTTTGAATCGGTGGTAAATTCGCCGAATTTTTCATCTGAATTCGCCGCCCAAACTTCAATTATCAAAAATGCGCCGAATTTATCGGCAAAAGTCTTTGAAATATTTTCAACTAACGCAGAAAAACTCCGCCCGGATTCAGAATCGGCAGACGCGATCAAATACGCCGCTTCGCCTAAAATCAAATGCGCCGTTCCTTTATCTTCGCTCGATTCGGGTTTTCGATAAACACACAAAAACGGCAGCGGGCGGTCAATATTCAAACGCCATTTTTCCGCAAAATTTAGGCGGATTCCTTCGCCTTCCGAAAGTTTTCGCACGATCTCGTCTATCTTTTCGGCGTTTACAAATTCAGCGTTTTTAATTTTTCCGGTTTTCGCCCGACTCATAATTTTTCTAATTCTTCCAAAACGCCCGAAACGGTCGAAGTCAAAGCCTGATGAATTGCCCGAACTTTTTCTAAATCTTGTTCACCCGTCCATTCGTCCATCCAAAATTTTTTGAATTCGATTGCCAGTCCGCAGCCGGTTTCTGCAAAATTTTCGTGCAGCCATTTGACCTGATTTCCGCCTTTGAATTTCACATTTTCGCGCACGTCTAACTTGCGTCCCATAAAATCAAACTCACGCAAATCTTTGATAAAACGATCAACGAGCGGTTTCCATTTTTCGCGGTTCATCGTTCCCGTTCCGATATTTACTTCGGGGTTTTCTTCAGCAGATTCAGGTTCACCGTCCGCACCTTTACGACGATGATTGTAACTATGAATATCATAAACGACGAATTTGCCGTGCTTCTCCCGCGTTTCGGTGAAAATCTCTTTTATCAGTGAATAATAAGCGTCGTATTCTTCCAAAGAATTTCCAATAATTTCTGTTGACGGTCTTTCCTTCCAAACGTCCAAACCCCAACAATCATCAGGCGTAACATAGACCGCTTTTTCGCGCGGACGATTTAAATCAACTTCAAAACGCGAACGGAGCGCGACGATTTGTGTGTCGGCGACATCAACCCAACTTCTTGTGTAAGGGTCTTCTTCGCGCAGACGATCTCGTTCGCTCAGCTTCATAATCGCGGCAACTTCATTTCGCAAATTATGTCCGTCGTGAACCGCCGTCGCAATCAACGGACTTTCGCCTTTTTTTATTGTCCAAGATATGGTTTTCATTTTCAATTTCTGCCAACTTCTCCATTTTTTATGTGAATTTTAAATTTAATTATTAATAACTATTACACTTTGACGATTTGGCAAAAATAACGCGGTGGAAATTACATTTTATTATTTTGGTTTTTATGACAATCATAATTGAACTAATTTTTTAGAATTCCAACCAAAGAATCACCATCATTTTCGTAAATTATATCTTCAATTTTCCAACGATTGTTTTCCTTTGTGAGCATATATTTTAGCTTTTGCTTTTCGCCATAATTTTCAAACATAATCAAAATAAACGCTTTTCCGCCGTTTGTTACGGATTTTCCAATGACGACTTTTGAAATCTCTTTGTTTTCCACCGAAGCATAAAGCGGATCAAAATCCAAGTTGTGGGCTGATCCGACGGCATCTTTCCAAATCAAATCGGCGAGATTTTTGGCGAAAAATTTATCAACCAAAGCGCGATTCTTGGTTTGATAAAACGGACTATGTTCATTATTAGTTCTGCGATTGTGCGTTTTGTATAATTGCCTGACCAAAGCATCAGGTGCAATTTGCGTAGAATTTGTCCTGTCGTTCGTTTTTCGCTCTTTAGATTCAACACTAATGCAAAAACTGTTGTTGAAATTATCGTTAAAAATAAAAGTTTGGTAATTGTTTTCATAATTTTCTTTTTATAAACCAAATTATTTTTTGATTTTATTTTATCCGCTTGACCGCAAATTGCTTGCCGTCGGCGCGGACAAATACACCTTTATTGTAATTTTCGTCTTCAAACACGAAAACATTCGTCTTTCCTTTGATTGCTTCCGATTCAAAGCTGTTATCGCCGCTATCGCCGCTCGGAAAGAAAGTTTCAACTCCTGTGCCTTTCGCCCATTTGACTTCAAACGCCATTTTAATCGGTTTTACGGTGCAGGTTGTATCGCCGACCTGATATTTGCCTTCAAATTCTCCGCTCGGTGAATTTTTTATTTCTTTATTCGACTGGTTGGGAAGATTTGCCTTGTATAATTCGACCATAGAGTAGCCGTTATCATATTTTATATCGCTGATTTTCCAACTGTTTTTTTCCGTTACGAGTTGAAAATCAACCTTGTGTTTTTCACCGAAATTCAGAAACGTAACGGGAACTGCCGCTTTATCGCCGCTGATTGTGCCTTTACCGACTTTAAAATTTTTGATGTCGGAATCCTGTGCGCTGTAAAGCGGATCTGCGTCCAGCGCACCGGTTTCACCTTCAGGCGTGTTTTTTAAGTCGTTCCAAATCAAATCGGCAGTCGCTTTTGTAAAATATTTATCAACCAAAGCGCGATTTTTTGTTTGAAAGAACGGACTGTTATTGGCATCGTGCTGTTTATATAAATCGGCAATGAGTTCTTCGGGCGCAATTGCCGCAACAGCGGCGACGGCTTCGCCGGTTTCCTGCGTTTTAATAACAGCGTCGTCGGAGTTTGCGGCTGCAATATTTGAATTGATTGCCAAATTCGGCGCGGCTGACGAACAATTTATCGCCGTGAAAGCCAGAAATGCAGCAAACAAAAATTTATTTGCCAAGTTGTTTTTCATTAGTTTTTCTTTCCGTGCAAATATTTTTGCAGAGTTAATCATAAATGCTTCAAGCAATTACCACAAACTAAAAATTATTTCGGAATTTCGCTAAAAAGTTTTGCCAAATCATTCAATTGGTAATGTGCGTTCAAACCGCTCGGATTCGGCAGCAGCCAAATCTTTGTATCACCGATTTTTTCTTCCTGCAAACCTAAGTGCGCCTTTTTATTTTGAAAAGCGATGCGAAATGCGCCGATGCCTAAAACCGCTAAATTTTGTGGTTTGTATTTTTTTATTTTTTTGATGAGTATCTTTCCGCCTTGAACGATTTCCTCATTCGATAATTCGTCGGCGCGGGCAGTCGTGCGTTTGCAAAATGAAGTGATTCCGTAACCGTTTTCCAATAATTCGTGTTCTTCAGACGGATGCAAAACGCGGTTTGAAAATCCTGATAAATGCAGTGCTTTCCAAAAACGATTGCCGGGTTTAGCAAAATGAAAACCCGTCGCGCCCGACCACATTCCGGGATTGATTCCGCAAAATAAAACCTTTAAATTGTAATCAATCAAATCCTCGGTCGTTCGGTTAATCGCGTCGCGCAAATCTTCTTTGCTCGGTTTAAAATTTTTCATATTTGTAAATTCATTTTCGCCGATTCTGTAAAGACTTGTCTAATGATAAAATTTTAGAACAGCAAATGACAGAAAAACCACAAACGATTGTTGAATTTCAGCGCGTCAATTTTGAAATCGGCGGCGCGAAGATTCTCGACGAATTAAATTTGCAGATAAATAAAGGCGAAACGCTCGTTTTGCTCGGCGAATCAGGCTGCGGAAAAACGACGACTTTGAAATTGATAAATCGTTTGATCGAACCGACGAGCGGCGAAATTTTGGTCGAAGGAAAAGCGACAACCGATTGGGACGCGATAAAACTACGCCGGAGAATCGGCTACGTTTTGCAGGAAGCCGGACTCTTTCCGCATTTTACGATTCGGGAAAATGTCGCGCTCGTGCCGAAAATGGAAAATCAAGATAAAATCGGCGAAAGAGTTAGTGAAATGCTCGAACTCGTCGGTCTGAATCCCGAAAAGTTTGCAGACAGATTCCCACACGAACTTTCCGGCGGTCAGCGTCAGCGCGTCGGTGTCGCCAGAGCTTTGGCGGCAAATCCCGATTTGCTTCTTTTGGACGAACCGTTCGGCGC
>JBDTSO010000004.1:0-21874 GCA_039931085.1 Acidobacteriota bacterium
CGATTTTCCAATTTGAATCATCTGGAATGCAGGAAATTTGCCGCCGCTTAAAGCCCAAAGAATTGGAAGATTTGGCGGCATTAAATGCCCTTTATCGTCCGGGTCCGCTCGACGGCGGAATGGTTGACGATTTTATCGCGCGGCATCGCGGCGAAAAAAAGGTTCAGTATATTGTGCCGCAAATGAAAGATATTTTGAGCAATACTTACGGTATACTCGTTTATCAGGAACAGATTATGCAGCTCGCCCAAGTCCTCGCCGGCTATACGCTCGGCGAAGCGGATATGATGCGGCGGGCGATGGGCAAAAAGAAGCGCGAGGAAATGGCTCTCCACGAAGAAAAATTTATCGAAGGCGCAGTTTCTAGAAATATCAAGCGAGAGAAAGCCGCCGAAGTTTTTCATCTAATGGCGCAGTTTGCCGACTACGGATTTAACCGCAGCCACAGCGTCGCATATGCTTATTTGGCTTATCAGACTGCTTATCTTAAAGCGCATTATGCCGCTTACTTTTATGCGGCTGTTTTATCCAATGAATCGCAGGACACCACCAAAGTCTACAAATATACCAGTGAACTTCGCTCATCCGGATTAAAACTTCTGCCGCCGGACATCAACGAGAGCGATTCGGATTTTACGCCGCTTGACAATGCCGTCAGATTCGGTTTGAGCGCCATCAAAGGTATCGGAACGGGCAGCATTCAGCAGATTATCGAATCCAGGCGGCAGGGAAAATTTACGTCTTTATACGATTTCACCTCACGGCTCGATCAGGGCGCAGTCAACCGGCGCGGGTTGGAAAGTTTGATCACCGCTGGAGCCTTCGATTCGCTGATGCCCGAAGACACAACGGCAAACGTCTGGCGTGCAAAGCATTTTTCCGCCGTCGAAAGTTCCCTGTCGCACGGGCAAAAAGTTTGGCAGGATAAAATCCGTGGACAGAGCGATTTATTCGGCAGCGAGGAAAATTTTGGAGAAATGCCGCACACGGAATTACCTGACGTTAAGGCGTGGACACAAACCGAACTTTCAAAGCAGGAGAAAGCGGCGGTGGGTTTTTATTTGTCAACTCATCCGCTCGACGAATACGGGCAAATATTAGCCGATTTAAGGATTTTGAATATCGCCGATTATGAAGACATCAAAGCGGGCGATAAAATAACCATCGCCGGAATAGTATCGGGTTTGCAAATCAGGCATAGTAAAAAAGGCAACCGTTTTTGTATCTTTCGATTGGAAGATCAGTCAATCGGTGTAAAATGTCTGGCGTGGGCAGAAGCGTCCGCCAGATATTCGGATTGTTTGAAAGATGAGGAGCTTTTAATTGTGAACGGTAGGGTTGAAGCTGTGGACGGGCAGGAAATAACTCTGATTTTGGAAGAAACCCAAAAAATTGCCGATGCCGTAACCAATAAAGCCCGTAATGTTTCAATCTTTTTGCCGGACAAAATCGTTGACGAAAAATATCTCGAAGACATTTTTACCGTTTTGAGTAAAGATAAAGGAAATTGTGAAGTTTTTTTAAATCTTCGACTGGAACGGAACGTCTATTTAAGAGTTCATTCTCCACCGCTGCGAATTCAGGGATCAAGCCGTCTTGAAAAAGATTTGAAGGAGAAAGGCTGTCAGGTCAGTTGGGTTTTATAGGTTCGAGATTTGGGATAAAAGGTTTTGAAGTCTAATCTGGAATTCTGAATCGTAAATCTTGAACTTTGAATCCTGTATCCGAAATCCCGAATCCTAAATTTGAAATATGAAAGAGAATAAAAACAGAAGTGCTTTTGATCGAGTTCAGTTGGCGAGACATCCCGACAGACCTTATACGACGGATTTGCTGTCAGCCATTTTTACCGATTTCGTTGAACTACACGGCGATCGCCGATACTCGGACGATGCGGCGATTGTCAGCGGTTTTGCCAAACTCGATGAGTGGGAAGTAGCGGTTATCGGACAGCAGAAAGGGCGGGATATAAATCAAAGGCGGTTTCGTAATTTCGGGATGCCGAAACCCGAAGGCTACCGGAAAGCCTTGAGAGTAATGAAAATGGCGGAGAAGTTCGGCAGACCGCTGCTGACTTTTATAGATACGCCCGGAGCATATCCGGGAATTGATGCCGAAGAGCGCGGACAAGCCGAAGCGATTGCTTTTAACTTGCGGGAGATGGCAAATCTGAAGATACCGACGATTGTCGTCATACTCGGTGAAGGCGGTTCGGGCGGCGCGTTGGCAATCGGTATCGGCGACCGTGTTTTGATGCTGGAAAATGCCGTCTATTCGGTAATAACGCCGGAAGGCTGCGCGGCGATTCTTTGGAAGGACAACAATCAGGCTGGGCGTGCGGCGGAAGTTCTCGGTTTGACCGCCGAGAATTTGGTTAAATTCGGTTTGATAGATGAAATCATATCCGAGCCGGATGACTGGAAGATCAGCCCTGATGAAAATTCCGCCGAACACGCCGAAATTCTGGTTTCGTATTCAAAAACAACCGAAAATTTGAAGAAAATACTGCGGCGTAATTTAATGGAGTTAAATGATTTGGATGTGAATAAATTGTTGGATTTAAGGTATAAAAAGTTTAGAAAAATGGGAAGCTGGCTGGCTTAGAAAAAATTTGGCGATGAACGAAAAGACTCTTTGAGTGATTGTCGGAAAATTATCCGCAGTTGAACAAGAATAGATATTTGGTTATTTTTTGTTATAAGTCGTTTTCATACGACAGTTTTTCTCTTTTCTATAGTTCAACTGCGGATAAAATAAAAAATCCAATTTCACCAAAGAAATTTCGCAAAATGAATTAAAAAGGAATATCGTCATCAGCCGGAGCATTTGTAGTTTCGGGAGTGGTGCTTGAAATATCTGCTTCCCCGGCAAAGCTGTTGTCCGAATCCGAAGCGGAGTATGATGAATCTTCATCTTCACGATTTCCTCCGAGAAACTGCATATCGGTGCCTTGAACAGCCAAGGAATAACGATTATTGCCGTCCCGGTCGGTCCATTCTTCAACCTGCAGACGACCTTCGACATAAACCTGCCGCCCTTTGGTCAGATATTTTGAAGCATTTTCAGCTTGCTTGCGCCAAAAAGTTACTTTAAACCAAGTAGTAACGTCGCTCCACTCACCGGCTTTATCGCGTTTCCGATCATTGACGGCGACGGAAAAATCGCAGACGGCATCGCCCTGCGGTGTATAACGTAGTTCAGGATCACGTCCCAAGTTTCCGATAATTGTAATTTTGTTAAAAGACATTATATGTATTGTTCTCCAATTTATAGTTTTTACGAATACTTTTCCAGCAAACTTTTTGCGCCGTCAATCTCATCAATCTATGGCGTTCAAGGATGCACTCAAGTAATTGTGTTTAATTTTTTTATCTTAGTATCATACTATAAAAAAGATACAACGGATACAAAGGTTGAAATTTTTTGTTTTTTTTTATGAATAGACCTATTTGGCAAAATCCTTCCATTAAATTTTTGATATTTTTAACTTTAACCTACGGCGTTTTTCTTTCGCAACAAATTTCAGCACAACAAATTCCTGAAAAGAAATCAGACGCAATTTTGTCTCAACCGCTTCCCTATAAGCAATGTTGGTTTTACAAAACAAAATTATCTGACAATAAAATTGCGTCTGATAATGAATCAAGATTATACATCCCCGTCTTATTTGGCAAGATTACTTCAATAAAAGCTTCTTCGGGCGAAAAGTTATGGGAGACGGATTTAGGTGGAGAAATTGTATCAGACCTCATAGTAGGGGAAGAAAATAAAAGTATTTATGTGGTAACAAGATCTCCGATAATAGATGACGGAGAAAAGCACCCTGAAAATATCACCGAAGAAATTTCTGTCGAAAATGGTATCAATAATTTTAATGTTATTAAACTGAGTTCATTGAGTAAAAATACGGGTATTACAAATTGGCAGATAACTTTAAACTCAAAATCAACTGCAAACCAAAAAGTATTTTTATCGGTTGTTAACAATAAAATCATTACGGCAGATCAAAAAGGAGAAATAACAGCCGTAGAAGAATCCGGCGGTGAGATTTTGTGGAAAAAAAGGACGGACTTAGGATCGAACAATTTTCGATATTTTATCCAAAACAACGACTTGGTTCAAATATCCGAAAACAGAATATTCATGATTTCTTTGAAAAATAGTAGTGTAACTTTAGTTAAAGAAATAAAATCCATTTTGACGGCAATTTATTTGTTCAATAATAACACGTTGTTGCTCGGTGATAAGAAAGGGGAGCTTTTTGTATTCGACATTAGCAAGAAAAAAGAGATTTGGAAATCTCGATACGGAGCCGAAGTTTCGAATATAACTTTTACACCGAACGGCTTTTTGATTTCATCTTTTGATAATTTTCTGTATTTAATTTCTCCAAAGAATGGAAAAAAGATTTGGAAAAAAAGATTGGAAGGGCGACTGACAATTGAGCCTTTGATAGTCAATAACACTATAATTATTACGTCTGTAGGCAGTTCAAAAGCGAGCATACTGGACTTGAGTTCAGGTCGGCTAATTAACCAGATATATTTAAGCAGAGACAATTATTTTGTCAATCAATCTGTATTAAATAATAATCTGATTGTTTTCCCGACCGCGCTCGGGTTGGTGTCTTTTGGCAATTCGGAAAAAAATTGCTTTGGCGGATGAAAAAAAAAGTTGGTTTCGGTATTCTTTTTTGCAAAAAAGAATACCGAAACCAACTTTTTTAGATTGTATCTTTTAGCTTATACCTGGTGTGAAGAATAATCCTGTAACATCGCGTACATTTGATCTTTTATAATAAGTTTTTTCTTTTTTAATGTGGTTTCTTCCAATAACTCTTCATCGTTCGGGTAAGTTAATTCAGCTAATTGAGTTAATCTTTCTTCATAGTTATGATGTTGCTGAACCAATTCTCTAAAAGCCTGATTTTCTTTGATAAGTTCTTGCTTTACTGTATCTAACGCCGGTATTTCCATAGTCAATTTTCTCCTTTATGGTTTGATGATTTACAGCCTTTGAATTTAACCGCCTTTTTTACGACTTTTCTCCGTTTTCTAAATTCAATTCCAATAAGCTATAAATAAGATGTTATATTACAATTTCTGTTGAATCAAGTTTGTAGATTTTCTAATTTTATAAAACTTTCCGCTTTCTTTATAACAGACTTTATAACAGTCTTTTTCATAACTATCGCGTCTTCCGGCGGGTGTCTGTAAAAGTTTTTTCTTTGATATACTTTCCCAAACCCGTTTTTTAGATAAAAGGATATTGCACTTGAATTTGATGCTCTTACCTCCAGCCACACAGAAATCGATGAAGGCTTGCTTTCTAAACTTTTTTGTATAATTTTTTCAATCAGCGTTGTTCCAATTCCCTGTTTTCGAAATGATTTCTCAACTGCTATATTGTAAATCTCAATCTCAATTTCTATTTCGGTTTTTGGTTGGTTTCCTTTATTTTGGTCGCCTGTCTTTAACTTAAAATTTTGATGATTCTTGTGTATTATCAGACGTGAAATAATAAATCCTGCCGTTGTTTCTTTACTTTTTGCGACATACGAAAGCGTATCTTCTCTCTCTATCTCCTTTTCATAATCACGAGGTCGCCACCAGTCAAGTTTATTTGTAAACTGAATTTGTACAATTTCCTCGATGTCGGATGTTTCAAGCCGTCTGATGTCTATCAAATTTTCCAAGTCTGCTTTAAATTTATTTCTTTACAAAAGAATAAAAACAAATTAATAAAAACTTTTTATCATTATCGGACGCATATCTTTTTGCGTTTTATCTGCTTTCCCTTTTGCTGCGATATATTTCGCAAATTTATCGTCCAAAATTTCTATTTTACTCATCTTAAAATTTTTGCTATTTTCTGAAATGATCTTTTTTAAAAAATTGTGCAAGATTATCTTTGTAAAGTTTCGACCTTCTAACAATTCTAGAAATACTTCGACACTTCCGAATTCAATTTCCGCCATTTGATAATTTGGAGGGACTGTATCATTTTCAAAGACCTGCCAGGCAACTTGGCTGCGTCCGAACGGAAATGCCAATATCAACTCTTTGGTAAATTTTTTATTCAGTAGAACTGCCTCAAATACGGAAATTCCAATAATTCCGCAACCCCACGATTTTCCTAAACCATATGCAGTGGCTAAACCGATTCTCAACCCCGTCGTGCTTCCCGGTCCGGTCGAAACCGCAATCAAATCAACTTTTTTCAAATTGTTTTTTTTTAAGATTTTAGATATTTGTTCTAACACATCCTCCGCTTTCGAGATATTTTTTTCTCCAATCCAAAAATCAATTTCCAGACCTCCTTTCAGAAGCGAAAGACTTCCGCCTTGTATCGCTGTTTCGATGCCGAGAATTGTCGTGTGTTTTATCATTTATTGCCGTTTCGGTTAATTGATTGGTGAAAATTATAACAACTGTTTTATTCAAAAAAACTACCGTCTGTTTCGAAATTGGGAATATAAAGCATCAGCCACTCGTAATATAGATGGCTTAAACCTTTCAAAAACATCGCCTATTTGATAAAAAATTCTCGTCGAACCGTCAAAATCGCCATCCAAATTGACGGTCGCTTGAATCGGATTGGGCGGAAATCTTCGGCTTAATTGTTGGTAAAACTCTTTCCAGTTTCCCAGACTTGCATGTAGGTATTTAAATATTATTGGATTATCCCATTCTTTTTCGAGGGTTTTTATCATCCAATCGGGTACTTTTTTCGCTTCCCCGGCAAACGCCAAATCATCTATCGCAAGCCCGTAATATCTATGTGTCAAACCGATTGTATAAATTATCCATTTCCTGCGCCTCTCACCGACTATCCTCAAACATCCGTCCCAGTCAAAATTTGCCGGACGATTTTTAACGGCGAAATAAATATCCCGCAGTTTTTCTTTTTCTCTTCCGCCGTCCGCCAGCCAGTGAACGCATAGAACCCGCAGGTGATCTTCGGGTTTTAGAACTCTGATGTCGGTATCTCCGCATTTTTTCAAAATGGAATTTTCATATAAATAATTCCACTCCGTTTTATCAAGTTTTCTCAGACCGTTGTGCAAATCCACTTCGCCCGTTTGATTTTTTTTTTGCAAAGACGAAGCTCTTTCAAATTCAAGCGGATTTATTGCCAGATCATAGTCGCCCAAACGCCTCATATACGGCTTCGGGTAATTAAGAGCGGCAGCCCAACCCTTTATTAAAATCGGTTTTAAATTGTTTTCCTGAAAATATCTCCAGATGTCTTGCAGTTTTTTTTCGTAAACTTTATACGTGATAATTTTGAGCTTCTCTTCTAAAATCGCGGGCTGACCGACCGTGTTCTGAAACGGATCGGATTGTTCCTTAATTTTTGTGCAGTTCGCTTTAATTGCGTGAACTTCATTTTTATTCATTAAAAAAATTCCGGGATACCCACCTGATAATTTGACTCGCATCGCCCCGTTCGCCGCCGTATACTAATGTTCCATTCGTCAGACTTGTTAGCATTTTGATAATTTCAGACGGAGCGTGTCCCACTGAAGAACGATAATAAAAATTATCCATCAGCTTCAAAACACTTTCACCGGCAGCCAGCTTACGAGCTTTCCAAACGGAATTTTTTACGTAATCGGTGAATAGTATTAACTTGATTTTTTCTTTTCCGATGCCGTTTTTTGCTCCGAAATTTGCGGCATTTTTGTAAACTCTCCCGTTATCGGTTCTGATTGCTAAATCTCTGGGAAACGGCAGCATATTGCCTCTATCGTCTAAAACAATACAGTCGTCGGAATAATAATCCGCTCCGGCTTCAATAAACTCTCTGACCAAAGTTGTTTTACCCGAAAATGAAGTTCCCGGTATCAAAATTCCAAAACCGTTCCAAACGACTGCTCCGGCGTGCAGATAAATTTTTGAAGGGAGAGAAACAGCCGCCATTATCATCAAAATTTTATCGGCGGCAAATTCAATCGAATCTTCTTCAAGCCTGTCAAACAACATCGCCGGCTCATTATTAAAATATAACCCGTTTATATTTTTTTCTTGACCGGTTATCAAAGAAACAGTATTTGATAATTCATCGAAGCCGTCTAATTGTTTGATAACCGGAATATATTTGAGCAGTTCGGACTTCAAATTTCCGTAATCGGTTCTTATATTAATTTTCGAGCCGTAGCATTCAAGACAAAATTTTTCACTCCACTCGACCGTCTCAAATTTTTCCGGCAAAGAATTTAAAATTTCGGTATTCTTCGTTTTCAGCATACATTAATGACTAAAAATAGGAAAAAGACCCATGAACATATTCTGATGGGAATATGTTCATGGGTCTTTCAACAATAGTAAATTATCAGCTGCCCGTAACACCTAGGGAGTTGTTCCACAAGCAGGTGAACAGGGAACGCCGGCAGCCGAACAAGTTCCGCGACAGCAATGGTCGGCACCGCAGCCCCCGCTTCCCGGCGCTTCACTACAAATAGACACGGGACAGCCGACGGCTAGAGCATTTTGCGGAAAACTGAGCATTGCCACCACCGGCAACGCCGCCATTGAAGCAAAACCGATCCGTTTAATAACTTCGCGGCGTGATAAACCGCTGATTTTTGTTTCGATTTCTTTTTCCAGCAATTTATCTTTGGAAAGTTGGTCTATCGCCAACCAGACAAAATCTTCCGGTATGACCGAATTAAATTCCTTTTCCAATTTTAATTTTATGTCCGTCACGGAATTTACACCGTCACAATTTTTCCAAACAGATGCCGCCGTTTGATTTAAGCAGTGGGCTTGATTGGTTTCCAAATCATACACCAAAATCTCATCCGGCATTTCCTGTATTACTAAACCTTCCTTGCGGGCAGTCGGTATCAACGAGTTGATCATATTTTCCTCCGAGTTTTTCTAAAAGTATTTTAATTTTTAGGCAAATTATCTTCTTAGCAAATTAAAAAAATATCAGTGTAAACTAAATAAAGTTAAATACTCTATCTGTTTACTTTGCAAAAGTATGGCACAATCTACAAACTAATTCAACAGAAATTGTGAAACTTTTTTTTCTTTTTTATCTTAACCTAAAATTTTTCTTTTTTCTGACAAAGAATTAAGACTTATTAAAGCCGGATTTTCAGACCTTTCGCGCAACACCGCGTGAAACTTATTTACCACCTTATCTCTTCAATATTTCTTCCTTTCTTATATTTTTTCTTATATTTTTATTTTTAGCCAAAGTATTATTGATCCAATTATCAAAATTGAAATAAAACTGTAAAAAAGTGTTACGGAACGATGAGAAAAGCCATTTATTACGAGCTGCTGATAAATATGACTGCGGTGTGCCTCCCAAATTTTTTCCTTTTTTAAGACGCGGTGGAAAAATGTCAAGGTTGTGTCCAAAACAAAAAGAAAAACCAAACCGACACCGATTATCAACAAAAGAGGAAAATTGTCAGTAATTTTATTTTTTGCCAAGAGCGGCAAAGCCGCAAAAGTATAACCCAAAAACGCGCTCCCGACATCGCCCATAAAGATTTTAGCCGGTTGCCAGTTATGTATTAAAAACCCCAAACTTGAAAAGGCAATCACCCCGCCGTAAAATGCGACAACGCTAAATCCCAAAATTTTCCCGATGATCAGCCAGCCGATTCCGGCTGTAACCGCCTGCATTCCGGCGATACCGTCAATGCCGTCCATAAAATTATAGGCATTGGTCAGCCACACAATCCACAAAAAAGTCAGTACTGCTCCAAAATTTCCGAATTCCGTCTGATGAAAAAAAGGAAGGTAAATATCTTTAAAAAATCCCGTTGAGAAAATTACCAACAACGCGGCGGTGGAATGGATCAAAAACCGCCAAATGAAAGAAATTTCAAAAATATCGTCAAGCCAGCTTATAAACGCTATTAAAATCGCTCCCGTTAAATAGCCCCACGAAAAATTATCTGAAACTAAAATCGTATATAGAGTGTAAAAAATTAAACAAACCAGAACAATTATTAAGCCGCCGCCGCTCGGTGTCGGTTTAGTGTGTGAACTTCTTTCATTCGGAATATCGAAAAATTCGCGCCGCAAACTCCAACGGCGCAGTAACCATACGCCGATGTATGAAAGAAAAAAAACCAATGTAAATATTGTAATTTCAAACATTTAAATCAATTTTTGTTTTTACCTTCCAGATAATATCTGACTTGCCTTTCTACTGCTTCCGCCATTGAAGTTTGCGGTTCAAAGTCGTATTTTTCCTTTATTTTCCGCGTCGAGTAAATATCATCCGACAACCATTTTTCCACGGTTGCCGATATTTTTTTTAGTTTGCCGATGTGAAACAGTTTATCATTGAATGCGAATATCTTCCCTAAAATTTCCGACGGGACATAAAATTTCGGAGCGTTTTTTTTTAAATTTTTCTCAATTTCTCCGACGAATTGCTTCATCTTAATCGGTTTCGCCGCCAAATTAAATAATTCAATGCCGTCTTTTTTATTTATTAATATTTTGACAACCGCCCGCGCCACATCTTTTTTGTAAATTAATGATTTTAAATTCTCACCCTTTCCGATCCATACAAAACGTCTGTTATCAATCGCGCTGACCAAACGCGCCGCGTTTCCCGTATTGTTTTCACCGATTACCGGCGACAGCCGCAAAATTGTCAGCGGCAGAGAGTTTCGCCGACAGATTTCGATACATTTTTTTTCGGCTTCCAATTTACTTTCGGCATACGGGGTTTCCGGCTGACAAATTGTGTCTTCATCAATAACTATCTGATCCTCATTATTTTTCTGACAATCATTTTTTTTTATTCCATAAACAGCCGTTGAACTGATTAATATAAATTGTTTGGCTTTTATTTTCACCGCTAGTTTTGTGGTATTTTCAGTGCCTAAGACATTTACTTTGTAAAATTTTTCTTTTTCAATATCTCCGAATTGGTGTGCGAGACCGGCGGAATGTACCACGGCATCTATATTTTTTAACTTTTCCAATATTGTAAAATTTTGATAGTCGGTTATGTCAGCCTCTATAAATTCAGTTGATTGTTCTGTAATAATATTAATTTTTCTAGAATTTTTATTTCTTCCGACCTCAAAAACAAAATCATCGTTTTTAACAATTTCAACGACAATTTCGCTGCCAACAAAACCGTTTGATCCCGTAACGATTACTTTCATAAACTTTTAACAAATACTTGCGTTATCGGACGCGAATTAAATTTCTTTTCTGTATTTTCTGACGGCTACTTCTAATGAATGTTTTTGCAGTGCCGCATTTCGGGCGCGAATTGCCATTTCAGGAATTTTGTCGCGTTCTTCATATATTTTGTAAATCATTTGAAGAAGCCGATCTGGTTCGCACGGCGGAACAAACCAACCGACACGATCTTCTTCGATAACTTTAACTACTTCCGAATTATTTTCGGTCAAAGCCAAAACCGGTTTGCCGGCAGCCAGAATGTTGTATGTCCGGCTCGGCATCGCCACGCCGCGCATTTTATTAACCAATGAAACAAAACCGACATCACAGGCGTTTAGAAACAATTTCTGCTCACTGCGCGGTTTCGGATCCAACACCGTCACATTTTTCAGCTTACTGCCGCTGACTTCCCTCTCCAGCCATTTTCTTTTGACACCCGAACCGATGAACAAAAAGTGAAATCGCCCGTCATTTTTTAATTTTTTTGCACATTCGATAATACTTTCGATGTCCTGCGGATGTCCCATATTTCCCGCATACAAAAAAACGAATTTGTCCAAAAGATTCAGATTTTGCAGAAGCTCATTGTCAGAGCGTTCAGTCGGTTCGATTTCTTCGAGCGATGCCCAATTTTGAATAACTTCAATCGGCGGCTGTCTAATGTCATCCGTCAATTGATGATTGACGAGTTCTCGCATATCGCGTCCGACAACGATGATTTTCTTTGCTCCACTGTAAAGCCAGCCGTTAAAATGATTTAACAATTTAAAAAAAAATGAGTCGGCTTTCAATTTCCCGACTGCCGCCAATGTTTCGGGATATTTATCCTGAATAATCAAAATATATTCGGCGCGGCGGAGTTTTGCCGCAAAAGCGGTTACGAACGGCAGCGTCGGCGGTGCGGAAACAACCAGCACATCCTCATTTTCATCAAATTTTACGAGCGACTTGAAAAACATTGCCGTTCCCTGAGTCAGCATATTGATCAGTCTAAAAGCCAGGACATCTTTGTTGAGCGTCGTGCTCCAAACGCGAAAGATTTCTACTTTTTTATGAACATCATTTTTCGGAGCGCGTGTGCCGCGCGCCGCGTAATTTGGCTGCCCGCAAATCACCTTGACATCATATTTTGCCGTCAAACCTTCGGCGATTCCCGTCATATAATAGCCGGTTTGGTTGTTTTCGGGATAATATAATTCGGTAACGACCCACAGACGTTTTTTTGTATTCTTTTTTTGATTTCCACTCTCTGACATCACAAAATCTAACTATTTTATCCAATACTTAGCTAAAATGTTTTCTTTGGCTGTTATATCCCAACACAATTTTGCTGACTGTTTGAGCGACATTTTTAGAGAGATATTCTCTTGGGGCGATCCAGTCGGCAGGTTGAGAAATTGCTATTTCGGCTGCCCGCAGAATCATATTCGGGTCAGCTCCGCTCAAAATGTTGCTGCCCGCTTCGATGGTTTCGGGACGTTCCGTAACATCGCGCAGTGTGATGTTCGGAATGCCGAAAATAGAGCATTCTTCCTGCACCGTACCGCTGTCGGTCAAAACTGCCAAAGCATTTTTTTCCAGTTTCACGAAATCAAAAAAACCTAATGGTTTGAGTAAATTAATTTTGTCGGTCGCCAATTGAAGATTGAATTTTTTCATCTTTTCGGCAGTGCGCGGATGAATGCTGATCAGCATTTTTTTGTCGAATTTCTCGACAATCTTTGTTAATCCATCAAAGATTTGCCTCAGTCTGTCGGGCAAATCTACGTTTTCCGAACGGTGCAGCGTGACCAAAAAATAATCGAAGGGTTTTACGTCAAACATCTTCAACGCGCCGCTTTCCTCTATTCTATCAGCGTGAACATCCAGAACCTCTTTGATCGGGTTGCCCGTGATAAATATCCTCTCGCGTTCGATGCCTTCGCTCACCAGATTTTCTTTGCTTCTTTCGGTGTAAGGCATCAAAATTGTACTCGAGTGATCAATAATTCGCCGGTTGACTTCTTCCGGCACGCGATTATCAAAGCAGCGGTTTCCGGCTTCCATATGGAAAACCGGAATTCCGCGACGGGCGGCGACGATTGCCGACAAAGCACTGTTCGTATCTCCCAAAATCAAAACTTTTTGAGGTTTGTATTTTCCAAGAATTTCATCGGTTTTTGACAAAATCTGTCCGATCTGTTCGCCGAAACTTTTTGATTTTATGCCGAAATGTTCGTCGGGCGGTCTGACATCCAAATCTTTCAAAAAAATATCGCTCAAACTTTCGTCATAATTTTGCCCGGTGTGAACGGTTATTTGTTCGCAATATTGATCGAGAATTTTCATCAGATGGCTTAATCTGATGATTTCGGGTCGCGTCCCGAAAATCGTCATTATTTTCATATCTATAAAGTTTTTACAATCTGTCTTTATTTCCAAATATCATAATGGGTCGGATCATTTGCCATCATTTCTAAGAGTTTTTTCCAATCGGGCGGATTAAATCCCGTCTCTTTTCGGAATTTCGTGGAGTTCAAACTTCTGTCTATCTTAAAATCCTCGAAACGCTCGATTTCAATATCAATATTATATGCCTCTTTAATTAACTTCAGAAGGTCAAATTTGTTAATAGGTTCGCTGGAAACGTGATACAAACCTGATAATTTTTTAAAATTTACGATAAGATCATAAAGAATTTCAGCCATGAAAACAGTCGGAAAACCTGAAAAAATCGCATTTGCAAACCCTCTGACTTTTTTGTCTTTGTTGCTCAAAAACCATTCGACCAGACTGTTTGACGTTTGAAGTTCACGCCCGATGATTGAAGTTCGTAAGGTCAAACAATTTTCTCCGACTACTTCACCCAAATTTTTACTCTTTCCGTACAAATCATAAGCATCAGGTGGCTCTTCTTCCGTGTAATTGCCTTTTTCTCCGTTAAAAACACAATCTGTACTGATACAAATCAAGCGCGAATCATATTTTTCGGCGATGTCGGCAAGTTTATGCGGAAAAATTGAATTGACATTTAGAGTTTTTATAACATCATTGGAATCTTTTATTTGCTTAATAATACCGACCGCATTAATAATCACATCCGGTTTTATTTTTTCAACTTCCCTTTCCAGAAGTTTTGTATCCGAAACATCTAAATCGAAAATTGTTCTTCGCCGCTCAAAAATTTTATATTTTTCGTAATTGTGAAAATCACCTCTTATTGTCGTCCATACATCGCATCTGTCGTTCAAAGTCTGAACTAATTTATGTCCGAGCATTCCCCCGCCACCGATAATTAGGATTTTCATTTTTTAAAGTTGAAGTGCTTTATTAGATGTCTATTTTGCGACAGTTAAAGCTATTAATGAAGTTTGTAAACTCTTCTTTTTAATCAATTACAGAAAAAAGTTACTGTGTTTTATAAACTTTTTTCCAAAACTCTTAATGTATCTTCTTCAATTTTCGGATCTGCCAGCCACTCTGCGGCAAAATTACGTGCCAGACTTGATAGATTGCTGTAAGTATCATTATCTAAGTTTGTGCAAGCATTGATAATTTTTACCCATTTGTGCGGTTCTTCTAAAGGAATATCCCAACCGATTCCTTTATTTTCCAAATCGCGCCACGGCGTTCGATCACTTATCACTAATGGACAGCCGGCGGCTAAGGCTTCTATAAAAACATGCCCGAAATTTTCACCTAAAGTCGGCAGCACGAAAAAATGATACTTGAAAATTGTTTTGACAACTAGTTCATGAGGAATTGCCCCTTGATATTTTACACAAATATTATCGGGTAATTTTTTTATTAATCGAAGTGCTTCCTGCCAATAACTCTCATCTTCCAGATTTCCATAGACATCAATTGTCAAACTTCCCTTCACATCGTCTAATAGACTTAAAAGCCAGTTGAAATTTTTTTTTTGCATATATCTTGAAAGAAATATCATTTTTACTTCTCCGACTTTTTTTTCGGGTTTCGATTCCTGACGATAATTTTCCAAAAACATTTTTGAAGGGAGATTTGGCGCAATAAAAATCTGTCCGCCGGTTCCCTTTAATCTTTCAGCTTCTGATTTTTCAAATTCCGAAGTGGTTTTCCAAATCAAATCACGATGAAGTTTCACAGTTTTTGCCAATTTCAAAAAAGCTTTTTTCTTAACGGACTTTAGTCCAAGCGCACCCTCGGAAATTTCGCCCTCCGGCGCAAGTATTATTTTTAATCGCGGAATAAGTGCGAGTTTTCTCAAAATTAAGACGTAGATAGAGAGCGTTGCGAAAACACTGTTTAAATAAATCGAATTGGGTTTGACGCTTAAAATTAGTTCACGTAGTTTCGAGATTTTAATGCTATCCTTTGACAAATAATAGACTTTTGCGCTTTCATTATCATTCCACTCATTGATGTTTACACCTTTGTATTGAATGTTATCACCGTCGTGATCCAGAGTTATTATCCAAAAATCGAATTTATTATTAAGGCGGTCAACCATATTCACAATCGTTCGCAAACTCCCGCCTCCTTTAAATCCCGGTAGATAATAATTGCAAAAAACCAGAATTTTAGGTTTTTTCTCTAAAATTTTACTTGAATACATATCTATTTCTCAAAATATTTTCGTTTTATAAAATTTTCATATATCAAAGCTTTTAATTGATAAAAAGGATAATCTCCTGTAATTGTTTAACTTATAACCATTAAACTTTAGAAATAATCGCTTTATTAAAACCGTCGGCAGTGTTTGAATAAACAATATTCAAACCTCAATCGTCTTCACCAAAGAAGTTCTCTTTTCGATTTTTTCGCGCAATGAAATTTGTTTCCAATTTTGCCATACGGAATCAACGGTAATTTGTTTCATACACGGATGATTCGGAAGTGGACAGGCAAATAAACGACAACCGGCGCATTTTACCGGATGATAAATTATGGTGTGTCCGCTTCCCAGCGGATACCAATGTCCGGGATTGTTTCGCTCTCCGTAAATTGCCAAACAGCGTGTGCCGACCGCTGCCGCCAGATGCGTGGTGCCGGTATCCAAACCAATCAGAAAATCGCACAAGGACAAAAGCGTACCGGATTGGCGGACTGATAATACGCCAGCTGCGTTAATGCCTTCGCTCCAGCAGGAAATCAATTTTTCTCCGTCTGACTGTTCAGCTTTTCCGCCGACCACGATAATTTCACAATTCTCATCGTTTATCAATCTATCCCCGATTTGAATAAAATTTTCCAGCGACCAAATATTAGCTTCCGTTTTACAACCCGGAGCAATAGCAATTAAACGGCATTTTGGTTTCCGGCGACGCTCAGTCAGCCATTTTTGCATCTCCGAAATTTCGCTTCCTGAAAATTTTAGCAACGGAATTTGTAAATCCTTTTCGCGTAAAATGTTAATTCCGTCAATTTGCAGACGGTCTAATTTACGTATCGCTTCATTATCTGTCAACGCAGGATGCTGATTAGAATCAAACGGATAAATTTCATCCTTTGAAAAAGCGTGAAAACCATATAAACGCGGAATTCCGCAAGAACGAAAAAATAATTTATCACGAAAAACCGAACTCGCCGGTCGTTCGCTGATGACTAAATAGACGACGGCTTGAAAATTTTGTTTTCTTAATTCACGACGCAATTTGTAATAATCAACAACTTTGCTAAAACTACCGGAATAACTTTTATAGCTTAAATAATTATCAATCAATTCTTCAGGTATTACCTGAGCGGCTGTAACAATATTGTCCGACTGAGTGTTTTGCAAAAGGGACAATTCGCAGTCGGGAAAATTTCGGCGCACTGCCCGCAGTGCCGGAATCGCTACTAATGTATCTCCAAGCGAACCGAAAAGATATACTAATATTTTTTCTTTTTTTGTTGAGGTAATACTTTGACCATTCTGCATGTGTGAATAAATTTACTCTTGAGTTTGTTGTAAAGTCAAAAAAGTGAATGAAAATTTATTGACGGAAAATCAAAGTTAACAATTTGTTTATTTAATAAAAGATTTTCAACTCATTAAAATAAATTCCCACTTCAAAAAAATTGTAATAAATAGTTTTCCAACTTCAAAAAAATTGTAATAAATAGTTTTCCAAAGTACAAACTAATTCAGTTTTTTCATTCCCGCATAAACTATAAATTTTGATTCTCAAGCGTTTCCCGAAGCATTTTTATCGAAATTGCTGTTGTACCGATTTGTTCGACGACCAAACCCGCGGAGATATTAGCAATATTTGCCGCCTCACAAAAATCCGCTCCCGCTGCCAGAGCAACGGCTAAACTTGCAATGACAGTATCGCCAGCACCCGTTACATCATAAACTTCGCGGGCGAGGGAATTTAAGTGTTTTTTTTTCTCGTTTTTTTGAAAGAGGCTCATTCCTTTTTCACCTTGTGTAATCAAAAGAGCGTCGAGGGATAAATTTTCCAACAAAATTCTTCCCGATTTTTCTAAAAATTCCGGTTCGGTTTCATCAAAATTGCAGGCTTCGGCTGCTTCTCTCTGATTTGGCGTTAAAAGTGTAGCTCCTTTATATTTTGAATAATTCTTTCCTTTCGGATCAATCAAAACTTTTTTATTTTGTTCTCTCGCAGTCGTTATCAGACGCGCCAGCAAATTATCCGTCAATACTCCTTTCGCATAATCCGAAATTATAAAAATATCTGTTTTATCGGTTAAACTTTCAATTTTTTCCCAGACCATTTGTTCTTCTTTACGATCTAGACTTTTTCTTGTTTCCTGATCTATACGAACGACTTGCTGACTGTGTGCGATTACGCGAGTTTTTATTGTCGTTTGTCGAGTGGGTATTTTTACTAGAAAATCTGAACTAACATTCGTATTTTTTAGTATTTCGGGAAATAATTGCGCCTCGGTATCATCGCCGATAACACCGATCAGAAAAGCGTTTGCGCCAAGTCCGACGACATTGGCGGCGACATTTGCCGCGCCACCGGCAGCCAGACTCGTATTTTCTAAATTTACCACCGGAACAGGGGCTTCCGGCGAAATCCGGTTGACATTTCCCCACCAAAAACGGTCAAGCATTACGTCGCCCACCACCAAAACTTTTACATTTGAGAAGTTTTCTAAATTTTGCATTAAGAAATTCAGTTGATCTACTTGGAGTTTGATAGGAATTCGGCTTGACAATTTATTTGCTCATCAATAATTTCACACCATATATGGGCAATTGTAATATGTGCCTCCTGAATTCTGGCGGTGCGCGCTGCGGGAATCATAAGACAGGCATCGGATAAGGAAGCCAATTTTTTACCTTTTTCGCCGGTCATTCCCAACACTTTACAGCCGATTTGTCGGGCGGACATCACCGCCGATAGGACATTCGGAGAATTTCCGCTCGTGCTGATGGCTAGCAGCAAATCACCTTTTCGAGCGAGTGCTTCAATTTGTCTGGAAAAAACCCGTTCAAAATTATAATCATTCGCCAGCGCGGTTAAAGCCGATGTATCGGTTGTCAAAGCAATTGCCGGCAGTGCTTTGCGCTCGGTCTCGAAGCGTCCGACGAATTCCGCCGCAATATGTTGAGCGTCAGCCGCACTGCCGCCGTTTCCGCAAATTAATACTTTATTTCCGCGTCTGAATGTTTCAAAAATCAGTTCGGCGCAAAAATTAATGTTTGATACTTCTGCCTTCAAAATGTTCTCGCACACTTTGATATGTTCGCCGATTGAATTTTCTATCAAATCGGTTCGGCTGTTTTTTTCACTTTTTTCGACGTTCATTTTCCCGTTCTTTTTGAGAATTTTTTCGACGATTGCCGTCGAAGAATAGCCGTCTTTTAATGGAATAGAATGAACTTCTCCACCGTTTTCAAGCACGAAATCCGCACCGATAATTTCTTTTATTTGCCAGTCGCCGCCTTTGACCAAAACATCCGGTTTGATTTCTCGAATAATTTCTTCAGGCGTTAATTCATCGAAAATTCTCACTTCATCCACAGAGCGCAAGCCGCTCAAAATGTCAGCGCGGGCTTCCTGCGATTGGAGCGGTTTTCCGTTCCCTTTAATTTTTCTCACCGATGAATCGCTGTTTATGCCGACAATCAATTTTGAACCTAGTGATCGTGCTTGTTTGAGTAATTCGATGTGTCCGGGATGAATAAGATCAAAGCATCCGTTGGTAAATACTACTTTTTCCATTTAAGTTTATTCGTCTAATTTATTTGATTTATACTATTGATCGCGGCGAATTTATTCTAATCTGGAAAAGCCATATAAATAAAACACCGATGACCGCAACCAGCCCGTATTTTACTAAATACGGAATAATCGTCCCGTAAAAACCTTCATATGAAATACCGATTATCAGCATATAATAGAGCGTTACCCGCCAGATAGAATAATCTCCGTTTTCCACCAGTGAGGCGGAAACTATGCGTAAAATGAATCCAAGCAGCAACATTCCCAGCGGAACACCGATAGGACCGAAATTTCTCAAAAGATCGCCCATCGGCGTGATGGTGAAGGAATTCTCGCTGAAGTTAAAATATAAATCAGCGTATTTTCGCGGTTCCGACCCAACCGGTTTGTTTTGCCACAGAGGTCTCGGAATAAAGAAATAAAGACTATCATTAATAATATTGTTTTTTAACCCGTAGCTTTCTTCATACGGTTCTAATTTTTCGTAATTTGAAACCACGACAGCCAAGGAGCTAACTCCTTCAATCCGTTCGGTTAAAGCCGACACACCTTCTTGTAAATTATCAATTAAATCCTGTTCAAACAGTTTATCAAATGTCGTCCCGATCAGATCGCCGTATTCGTCGAAACTGACACGATCTTCACTCTGCTTGACATTACGAAAAGCCGTTCCGTAAATCATCCCGATAACAATTGCTAAAACCAGAAGTATCGCCCCGTAAACCCGGTGTCTGGTTTGTATCTTTCTGCCGGAAAACATAAAGGCGAAAGCTATTAAAATAAAAACCTGAAACAAACTTCCGCGATTACCTTGAAAGACCGATTTGGTCAACGCTGTTGCCATCAATAAAACAATGATCAAAAAATGATTGACATTCAACTGTTTTACTTTGAAAATACTGATCCACAGAAGAAAACTGGCTTCCAGCCAAAAAAGCGTCAAGAGAAAAATTAAACCGTCATACGCGCCGACCTCATCTACCTTTTGATAACCCAAAATCCCTTGACCGAAAGCAATGATACTGTTGCCGACACCGATAATCAACAATAAAATGCCGGGTAAAAAGACATTTTCCGGTTTCCAGTCCCATTTTGGTAATCTAACGTCAATTATACTCCCGATTTTCTTGCCGAAAGGCAGCAAAAAACCGAGTGCTAAACCGCCGTAACCGAGCGCGGCATAGACCAAAGTCAGCGGCAGATTATATCTTTCATCTTCAACAAAAACCAGAAAAAAAGGTTGTGAAAGACCACTTGCCAAAATCAAACCGCCCAGAAAAAACGACGGCACAAAATATGACCACGCCGCGTAAACTATCGGATTAAACAAATTAAAGCGTCCCTTGTAAATCAAATAAAAATTAGGGACGGCGATCACCACACCGAGTAAAATAACCCAGGGCAGCAGATATGTATCCTTAAACGGATTTGATTGATCGTCCAGCAGCACGAGCATTAAAACTATGCCGACGATAATCATTATTGCTAATCCAATAACAGGGATCAGCAAAGCTTTGTCGGTATTATGTTGAATTCTTGGAATTCCTGTTTCTAATCTATTCATAAAACTTTACAACCGTTTGTTTGAGTATCTCATAAACGATTATTTTTTTGAAGTTCGACAAATTTCCGAACAAAATAGCTATTCTGCTGAAACTTTTGTAGAATAAATCTGTTCTATTATTGATTATATTCAATAAATATTCTTAATGAGCAGACGGAAACGCCTGCTTAAATTTTTGTCAGGGGATTTTTTTATTTATATGAAAATTGGAATTATAGGTTTAGGAATTGTCGGATCGGCGGTCAGACACGGGTTGGAAAAACTCGGTCATCAGGTAAAATGTCACGATACGAAATTTGAAAGTCGTATTGAAGATGTTTTGGATACGGAAATAGTTTATCTATGCGTCCCGACACCTTCGCGCGAGGACGGAAGCTGCAACACTGACATCATTGAAGAAGTTGTTCGTCAGCTGCTCGAAGATCACGATTATCAAGGAATAATCGGTATGAAATCAACCGTCGCGCCCGGAACGACCGTGAAATTACAGGGAAGATTTAATAACGATAAAATCTGTCACGTTCCCGAATTTCTGCGCGAGCGCGTGGCGATTGCCGATTTTACGGACAATCACGATTTGTGTATTATCGGAACTAATTCCGACGAAGTGTTCGAGAAAGTCAAAGAATCGCACGGATATTTTCCGAAGCGTTTTGAAAGACTTTCGCCGACTGAAGCGGAAATTTCCAAGTATTTTAACAACGTCTATAATGCGACGCTGATCACGTTTGCCAACGCATTTTATGAAATGTGTCAAAATCTCGATGCTGATTACGGCAAGATAAAGGCTGCGATGGTTCAGCGCGAGCATATTTTTAATAAATATCTCGATTGCAATGAAAACTTGCGCGGTTTCGGCGGAATGTGTCTGCCGAAAGACACGCGGGCGGTCAATTCAATCGTCAAGGAATTCGGTCTGCCAATCAGTCTTTTCGAGGCGATCTTGGCGGACAATGAACAATATAAAACGACAGTATTTGAAGGAATGAGATTATGAA
>JBDTSO010000005.1:0-20503 GCA_039931085.1 Acidobacteriota bacterium
CCTGCACAAATGCTTCATTAGAACAAAGACTCAATGTAATTGATGCAATCCGTAAGCGTGAACCCGAAGTTGCTTGGAAATTGCAATTATCAATACTTCCTAAATTTCACGATCATGGAAGTCCGACTTCATCTCCTCGGTGGAGAGAATGGGAATCAGATAGCGGTGTAATTGATAGAGATATAGAGCATTGGAAATCAGCGGTTGAACTTGTTTCGCGTCTTATTGAAGATGTTGGAAAAAGCGGAAACAAATGGAGTGAGTTAATTGGGCGAATTTCTACACTTCCGCAAAATGAACAGGATTTGATAGTAAATTCTTTATCAGTTTTTGATATTGATAAATTAAGTGAACCCGATAAATTAACTATTTGGAATCATCTGAGAGAAACAATATCTCATCACCGAGAATTTCCTACCGCTGATTGGTCAATGCCATCTGAAATGTTAGACAAATTAGAAGAAATTTATAAAAGATTTACGCCCGAAAATATTATTGCTCAAAATTTGTGGTTATTTAATAAGGAAGGCGTAAAGTTATTAAATCCAACTCCTTATGTAGAAGATGATTCTAGTCGTCATTGGGATAGCGATCATAAAATAATAGTCGAACTCCGTATAGATGCAGTTAAAAAACTTTATGAATTTGGCGGAATCAATACATTGTTTGAGTTTGCAGAAAAAGTAGATGAATCAGGAACATTAGGCTACTCATTTGGAGAAGCAAATTTAATAGAAATAAATGAAGATGATTTTCTATTAAATTATTTAGCTTCTGAAAACGAGGTTATTGCTATGTTCACAAGAGGATATGTGATTGCAAAGTTTAATAAAAATGGATGGGATTGGATAAAGGAAAAATTATTATCGGAGAGTGTGAAGAAATGGTCTACAGCACAAAAAGCCGATTTTTTAATTTGCTTGTCATTTAATAAAGAAACTTGGAACATTGTAGATTCATTCGACAATGAAACTAAAGAGATATATTGGAGTAAGGCTAATGGATTTCCCGAACTGGAAGATGCGGAAAGAGCAACACGGGAATTTTTAGCTCATAATCGCCCACAAGCAACTGTTGAATTTCTTTCTTATTTAGAGAGAAAAGATAAACCAATAGTTCCTGCCAATTTAATAGTCGAAATACTTTCTAATTTGGTATCTGTTATAAATGATAACGGAATTACTCTGCACAATCTTGGATATAATATAAATTGTTTGTTCAATTCATTAGATAAATCTGATGATGTTAGTGATGAAGAGATTGCAAAACTTGAATGGATTTATCTGCCGATTTTAGAAAATTATGGTAGAGGACCAAAACTTTTACAAAATGAACTTTCACGAAATCCTGAATTTTTTGTTGAAGTAAGTTCTTATATCTATAGAGCTGATAATGAAAAAGAAATTGACCAAGCCAACGATTATAACGAAACAAGAGCAACCCTAGCTTATAAACTTATTAGTCATTGGCGTAGGTGTCCCGGCAAAAATGAAGATGGTTCATTTGATGTAGAGCATTTTCGTGATTGGATTTTTAAGGCTAGAGAATTTTTTGAGAAAAGAAATCGTAAAAAAATTGGCGGCGTTTTAATTGGACAGAGATTAGCTTTCGCCCCTTTTGGAAGCGATGGAGCATTTCCTCACGAAGCAGTTAGAGATTTGATAGAAGAATTGGCAAGTAAAACTTTAGAAAGGAATTTAGAAACTCAGATTTTTAATAATCGAGGCGTAACAACAAGAGCAATAGCCGAAGGTGGCGGTCAAGAAAAAGCTATTGCCGAAAGATACCTAGATTATGCAAACAAAGTAGGAGAAAAACATCCGCGAACTTCAGCAATGCTTAGAAGAATTGCCGATAATTACACCTCATACGCCCGAAGAGAAGATTTGAGTGCTGAATTAGAGCAAGATTTATGGCGATAGAAAATTTATTAAAGAGATAAAAAGACATTTCCACCATCGAACCGAATAAACGCAGCGGAAAACTTTATATTCACGTCAGTTCACGACTTGTCCGAAACAAACTTTCTTGCAAATTGCTCTTTAAAATCAGATAATTTTTATATTATGGAAACGACATTGGAAAATGAAGCCGATTTAAGGAAAATATTCAAATCCGCGCTGCTTGAGGCATTGGAAGAAAAAAAAGATTTGTTCAATGATCTTTTTCGGGAAGTTGCCGAAGATGTCGCTCTGACAAAAGCTATCGAAGAAGGCGAAAAAACGAAGGAAGTTTCGCGTTCGGAGATTTTCGCCGTGTTGGAGAAAAAATCTTGAAAGCCGAGTTTCGGGAAAGTTTTAAAGCCGATCTGGAAAAAGTCAGAAATGCCAAACTTTTAGTTAAAGTCCGCAAAGCGATTGAAAACGTCGAAGACGCAAACAGCCCTCAAGAAATCCGCAATTTCAAAAAACTCAAAGGCAGTAAAACACATTATCGCATCAGAATCGGCGATTATCGTGTCGGTTTGAGAATAGATGGCGATACAATTGTTTTCGTCCGGTTTTTGTCCAGAAAAGAAATCTACCGATTTTTTCCTTAATAAAAACACACAATTAACTCGGTAATCATAACCCAAAGGCGAAGTATTTTAATATCGAGTAAATTCAGTTAAAATCGTTAATTATGCAAAATGTTCAATATATAACAGATGTCGAAGGTCACAAAACGGCGGTGATTTTGCCGATTGAAGATTACGAGGAAATGCTCGAAGATTTGCATTTCGGCGAAGTTGCGCGGGAAAGCAAAGACGAACCGAAGCGCGATTTTAACGAGTTTTTAGAGGAAATGCGAAACGACGGTGAGATAGATGTATAAAATCTCCATCCTCAAACGCTCCGAAAAAGACATCAAAAAACTTGACCGCTCAAATAAAAATCGCGTTGTTAAGGCAATTATGAATTTAGCCGAAGAACCGCGTCCCGTCGGTTGCCGCAAGATTTTAAGTGAAAGTGGCGTGCGGCGAATCCGCGTCGGCGATTGGCGCATTGGTTATACGATAGATGAAAAGTTACTTGAGGTTACGATTATTCGCGTTGCGAATCGCGGCGAATTTTATACTTGATAAGTGGCTTTAAATTATTGAAGTTTTACAATGGAATTCAAAGACTATGTTCCGACCAGAGTTTTGCACGATTTTATCGGGCGAATTGAACCGCTCGGCGTTAGATATATGCTGAGGGGTTCGATGGCGATGATGCGTTATGCCGCTTTTCGTCAGACGGCGGATATTGATATAATTCTCGAATTCGATTCCGACGTTAAAGACAAATTTATACAAGTTCTTGAGCCGGATTATTATGTTCCTCAAACGGCAGTTGTTCGCGCTTTTGAAACGAAGCGGATGTTTAGTGTGATTCACATTGAAACGGCTTTTAAGGTTGACTGTGTGCCGAAAAAGTCGGGTGAATTTCAGCAAAGCGTTTTTGAAAGACGCGAAAAAACCGATTATTACGGCAAAGAGATTTGGATCATCAGCAAAGAAGATTTGATTCTTTCCAAACTTTGGTGGACGAAAGACACAAATTCGGAAATGCAGTTTCGGGATATTAAAAGTATTATGCGCGCGGGGTTTGATAAAAGTTATACGGAAAAATGGCTTGATAAATTGGGTGTCGGAGAATCCTACTTTAAATGTCTGAACGAGGTGGAAAATTGAAAGATACTTCGCCCGAAATTGAAAAAATCCAGTTTGAACTGATGATGAAAATGTCGCCGAACGAGCGCATCGCTCTCGCCTGCGAAATGTTTATGTCCGCCCGCGAAGCGTTTCTGAAATCTTTGCCCAAAGATTTGTCTGATGAAGAAATTAAAAAACGTCTTTATTACCGAACTTACGGCGTACATTTGCCAAACGATTTTTTTAGGTAAAAATGAAATAATGTTTGTCGTTTAATATTTTGAAAAGGAGTGTTTTAATATCGAAAAGAAGCGATGGAACGGACATAATTAAAAGACAAAGTTTACGGCGTAATGTTTTGGGAAGAATGGGATGCGGACGAAGCGTATTGGTATGCGCCAATGAAAATCGGTTCGGGCAGAGATTTTTCGCTGTTGATTCGCGCCGATTCGCTGACGGATTTTATGACGGTCGGCGGCACGCATTCGACTTATCAAAGACTTTTGGAAAATCTAAATTCCCTTCGAGATGAAATGGTTGGCGAAATAATGGAAAATTCGCGCGGATTTTTCAAAAAGAAACGTCAACAAATTTCAGCCGGAGGAATTTTGAAAAAAAGTCTGCAACTTTTTTCGATAAAAATTTATGCGGATTTATCTTCGGAAATATCGTTTATCGGTGAAACTGCCGAAGACGAAGACCCGGACGAAACTTTTTACGCGCTAATTGACCCGGACGGAACTTTGACAGAAGCTGGCAATGAAGAATCATAAATTGATAAGGAAATTCGCCTCTCAACCGCCTGAAATATTTTACAAGGAAGCACTCCGAAACGCATTCCGTCGTGCTTCCTTATAAAATTTATTTGTTTATATCGAGGGTTATATTATCGCCGACATTCGTTGTTTTTCCGGTGATCGCGGATTTGACCAAACCGATGGCGTGGGAAACGACGCTGGAATGCGAATCCCAGTATTCAGCGGTTTCGACTCCGACTTTGACCAGCGTTATTCCCGGAGTTTGAAGTCCGTCGGGAAAACACGCATTTAATTCGGGGGACCATAATTCTTCCATTTTCTGCCGGTCTTGCAGAGCTTGCGCTTCGCCTTTGAGAGAAACGTAAGTTTGCTGATCGGGCGCGGAATACGCCAGATTGACGCGCGGATTTTTTTCGATGTATTTGATTTTATTCGTGTCTTCGTAAGTGAAAAAATAAACGTCGCCGTCGAAATCCATCTACTGCGTTGACATCGGACGCGACTGCAAATTGCCGTCTTCGTCAATCGTTGTCATCATCGTAAAGTCAATGTCCATAATGAATTCACCGATCTTTTTAATGTTGCCGTCTCTGTCATCTACATTTTCTTGTTCTGCCATTTTAATTCTCCCTTATTCGTTTGTTTTTTGTGAAAGAAATTTTAGTAAACATTGAGACTTTAACTTCTCGAAAAATTTCTTCCATTCAAGAATACAACATCGTGCTTTTTATTGGAACGAAAAATCTTTAATTTTCATGCTTCTTTGTTATATTTATTTCGATAGTCGTAAGGTGTCATTCCGGTAATTTTTTTGAATGTTCCGCGAAAAGATTTCGAGTCTGAATAGCCGACATCGAACATTACTTCGGTGATATTTTTGCGGCTTGTTTCAAAGCTGTTTTTCGCGGCTTCGATTTTTACGCGCCGGATGTATTCGTTGATGGTGTTGTTGGTCGCCCGTTTGAAACGGCGTTCTAAACTTCGGCGGCTGATGGCGAGTTTGTCGGATAATTCGTCGGTCGTGATGCGTTCGTGAAAGTTTTCTTCGATGTGTTTTTGCGCCTTTTTGATAACTTCGTCTGAATGTTCGGTTTGATTTTGGAAGATGATAAATTGCGATTGGCTGTCGCGTTTGATGTCTATCGCAAAGATTTTCGCGGTCAAAATCGCCGTTTCGCGGTTCGTAAATTTTTCGACCAAATATAACAGCAAATTCCAATATGAAGTCGCCCCGCCGCTCGTGTAAATGCCGTCTTCTTCGGTGATAATTTTGTCGGTCTGCAAATCAATTTCAGGAAACATCGCTTGAAACTCATCTGCCGCCCGCCAATGCGTCGAACATTTTTTCCCGTCAAGCAGTCCGGTTTTCGCCAGTAAAAATGCGCCGACGCAAAGGCTGACGACTTCCGCGCCATTTTTATTCTGCTCAATAATCCACGGAACGAATTCTTTATTTGTTTCCAAAAAATCAGCCGTTTTGCCATAAAATGCAGGAATGAATATCAAATCTGTCTTCTTTACGTCGTCCAAAAACAAATCCGTGTGAACGGTGAAAGAACTGTCATGAAGTTTGACATCTTTTTCAACGCCGACGAATTTGATGTCAAACACGGGGAGTTTTCCGGCGGCTTTGGCGATTTCGTTAACCTGCGAAAAAACGTGGCGCGGATCGTCAATCGCCGCTAAAACCGCTGATTCGGGAACTAGAATTGAAATATTTTTCATAAGATTTGTCCACCGGAAAAATTGCCGCAATTGACCGCTAAAATTGGCGTACTAACACCGCACATATTAAGACCTTTGATGATAGGATGACATTATGTTTTATCTATGAAACATAATCAAATCTAAAAAGGAGAAAAAATCAAATGACAAATATCAATCCATACATCAATTTTAACGGACAGGCGGAAGCGGCTTTTAATTTTTACAAATCAATATTCGGCGGCGAATTCGCCGTGTTTTCGCGGATGCAAGAGATGCCGCCGAGCAAAGAATGTGAAATTTCCGATGCTGAGAAAGAAAAAGTGATGCACGTTTCGCTGCCGCTGGCGGGCGGCGCGGTTTTTATGGGCAGCGACGTGCCGGAAGCCTACGCGGACAAAATGACGTTCGGCAATAATATTTCGATTTCGATCAACGCCGAAAGCCGTGCGGAGACTGACAAAATTTTTAACGGTTTGTCGGACGGCGGCACGGTCACGATGCCGCTCGGCGATACATTCTGGGGCGCATATTTCGGGATGTTCACCGACAAATTCGGCATCAACTGGATGGTCAATTGCGACAATAAATAAAAAAATAAAAATAAAAACTAAAGGAGAAAGAGAAAATGAGTAAATATATTGATGGTTTTGTGATTCCGGTGGCGAAGGCGAACATTGAGCAGTACCGGGAAATAGCGCAAAAGGCGAGCGAGATTTGGAAGGAATACGGCGCATTAGATTATTACGAAACGGTCGGTGACGATTTGGAAACAGAAGGGATGCTTTCATTCAAAACGATTGCCGGAGCTTCCGACAATGAAACCGTGATTTTTTCGTGGATTGTTTACGAATCGAGAGAACATCGGGATCAAGTCAACGCCGCCGTGATGGAAGACGCGAGAATTAAGGAAATAATAGCGCACGAACCGAAACCGTTTGATTATGATCGAATGGCTTACGGCGGTTTTAAAACTCTGGTTACATTTTAATTTTAACGAAGACAAAACAAAAGAAGAAAATAATTATGATAAAAGAAATGTGGTTGAATCTGCCGGTCAAAGACACGGCTAAAACGAAGGAATTTTTTGAGAAAATCGGCTTTACTTTGAACAAACAGAAGACGAACGAAACGATGATCTGTTTTGAGGTCGGCGCGAAAAATATGACCGTTCTGTTTTGGGATGAAGAACAACTTAAAGAATACACGAAAAACGAAATTTCCGACACGAAAGCCGGTTCGGAAGTTTTAATTTCGTTCGATGCGGAAAGCCGCGAAGAAGTTGACGAAACGGCGAGCAAAGTGTTCGATGCTGGCGGCACGATTTTCGCGGAACCTTCTGAAATTCAGGGTTGGATGTATGGCTTCGCATTTGCCGATTTGGACGGGCAGCGTTGGAATATGTTGTTTATGGATTTTTCGAAAATGCCGCAGGAATAAACATTTGAAACGACGAAATCGTTTGATAAAAAATTTAACCGCAGATTGACACAGATAAACACGGTTTAGAAATGATTAAAATCAAGATTTATTTTTATAAAAATATCTGCGTTAATCTGTACAAATTTGCGGCTAAAATATTTTTTGATTTTGTCTAATTGAAAAAAGGAAAAAAATTATATGAACACTATCGGATATTTTGAAATTCAGGTGGACGAACCTGAGCAGGCAATAAAATTTTACACGAATGTTTTCGGCTGGAAATTCACGGAACAAACAGGTTTGCCAATCAAATACTGGCTGATTGAAACAGCGGCAATCGGCGGCGGACTGCTTGAGCGTCCGGCGCCAACGCCGCCGACCGAATGCGGCACGAACGCTTTTACCTGTTCGATTCAGGTTGAAAATTTTGATTCCACTGCGGAGACGATTTTGAATAACGGCGGGCAAATCGCCATGCCGAAATTTGAAATTCCGGGGCGTTGCTGGCAGGGATATTTTATTGAATCCGACCACAATACTTTCGGGATTTTCGAGGTAATTGAATAAATACAAACTAAAGGAGCAAAAACAATGACAAAAATAAATCCATATTTAAATTTCAAAGGCGAAGCTGAAGACGCATTTAATTTCTACAAATCAGCATTTGGCGGCGAATTTTCAACCGTGATGCGCTACGGCGAACTGCCGGGTTTTGAAGAGGGGAATCTCGCTGAAGAAGACGGAAATAAAATTGTGAACATCGCGCTTCCGGTCAGCGACGGTCACGTTTTGATGGGAAATGATGTAGTCGGCGAATACGTTGACAAAACGATCAGCGAAATTAATGTTTCGATTTCGGTAAGCCCCGACAGCAAGGAAGAAACCGAAAAGATTTTCAACGGTTTATCCGCAGGCGGCGATATTGAAATGCCGCTCGGAGATATTTTTGAAGGGGTATATTTCGGCATTTTGAAAGACAAATTCGGAATTCGTTGGCTGATAAATTACGATTACAATAAATAGTTTGTAATAAAAAATGTCGGGCAATCGGGATGAAATTTTCAATTGTCCGATTTTTGATAAATATAAGAGAAATTATGAAAATTGCATATATTATCGTTCGTGTTTTAATGGGACTTTTGTTTCTTTTTGCATCAATCACGGTGCTTTTTAATCTTATTCCGCAGCCGGAATTAACGGGAAATACCAAAACTTTTATGGACGGAATGAAGGCGACAGGTTATTTGTTGCCTCTGGTAAAAATTACCGAACTCATCTGCGGAATTGCGTTCGTTTCGGGATATTTCGTGCCGCTGGCGACAGTCGTCATCGCGCCGATTATTATAAATATTTTCTTTTTTCACGCTTTGGTTGATACGTCCGGTTTGCCCGTCGGAATATTTCTCGTGCTGGCAAATTCGTTTTTGGCTTACTATCATTGGGAAAAATACAAACCGCTGTTGGAGGCAAAATAATAATATGAAATTTTATCTGATTACCACAGGCGCAAGTTTCCTTTTGATTTTGACCGCGCATATTGCCCGTGTTTACCTGGAAGGAATACAGCTTTTACGAGAACCGATTTTTCTGTTCTCATCATTTTTATCAATTGCTTTCATCGTCTGGGCAATCTTTTTACTTAGAAAAGTACAGCAGAGTTAAAAATAAAAAATTTGGGAGTTAAAATGAGAAAACTAAAATTACAAATGCACATTACGCTTGACGGATACGTCGCCGGACTGAACGGCGAAAATGATTGGATGACTTTTTCGATTGATAAAAAACCTGCGGATCGGCTTGATGAATTGACCGATTCGTCCGACACGATTTTGCTTGGCAGAAAAATGACCGACGGATTTATTAACCATTGGACGAGCGTTTCGGAAAATCCCGAAAACCCGCGATATTCTTTCGCGCAAAAAATGATCGATATTCCGAAAGTAGTCTTCAGCAAAACCGTCAAAGAATCAAAATGGGTCAACACGACTTTAGCGGGCGGCGAACTGACGGAAGAAGTTGAAAAACTTAAAAATAAAGACGGCAAAGACATTCTGGTTTACGGCGGCGCGAATTTTGTCAGCAATTTAATAAAAAACAGATTGATTGACAAATATCATTTTTTCGTCAATCCGGTTGCCATCGGCAAAGGAATTTCTATTTTCGGAGATTCGGAAGAAAGATTAAAACTTCAGTTAATAAAATCCGAATCATTTCCCAACGGTATTGTCGAATTATGCTACACGCCACAAAAAGACTAGAGGTAAATTTATGATAATGAAATACAATTCTATCGAAGCATTCGTTCCGTCGGGAAGCGATTTTCAAAAATCACGGCAATTGTTTTTAGAACTCGGCTTTAAGATCGTTTGGGAAGCCGATGATTTCGTCGGATTTGAAAACGGCGGTTGTAAATTTATTCTGCAAAATTTTGACAACAAAGAGTTTGCCGAAAACTTTATGATGAGTGTCAAAGTTGATGATCTCGACGAATTCTGGTGCGAAGTCAGCGCATTAGATTTGCCCGGAAAATTCGGTGTAAAACTGAATGAGCCGAAAAATTTCCCGTGGGGCAGAGAAGTCAATCTGATTGACATCGCGGGCGTTTGCTGGCATTTTGCTGAAAGTAGATGATTAATCGTTTTTCAAAAAAGTGTGAAATTTTCAGCAAATTATTTTTTGCCGTCTGCTTCACTTTTTTTGTTTTAAATATTTCCGCGCAAAATTTTAAACAGGAAGCAGTCGAGTTTCAAAATGAAGATATTAAACTTTCGGGAACGCTTTTTTTGCCTGATGTGAAACAGAAAACGCCCGCCGTTGTCATTTTGCACGGTTCGGGACCTGACGAGGGTTTGGGTTATAAAATTTACGGAGAAGAATTTTCAAAACTCGGAATCGCCACTCTGGTTTATGATAAACGAGGCTCTGGAAAATCAGGCGGCGATTGGCAGCAGCGTTCGTTTGAAAATATGGCGAATGACGCGCTGGCAGCAGTCAAATATTTGCAAAATCGTCCTGAAATAGATTCAAAAAAAGTCGGAATTTGGGGAATCAGTCAGGGCGGTTGGACGGCGGCATTTGCGGCGGCGCGTTCTGAAAACGTCGCTTTTGTAATTTCTGTTTCGGGCAACGGCATCTCGCCGACGAAGCAGGAAATGTTTCACAAAGACGAGATGTATCAAGCCCTCGGCTACTCGGAAAAAGCGCGGGATACAGCGTTGAAATTCTGGAAACTAGCCTTTGATTGGTTGGTTTTGGTGGATGAAGGCAAGTTTCCTCTGCCGAAAAACTTGATGCAATCGGAGCTTTCGGCGGCTTCAATCGGTTTAAATTACGATCCATTGCCGGATTGGGAAAAAGTAAAACAGCCGGTTTTATTGATTCACGGCGAAAAAGACAAACTCTCGCCGCACAACGAAGCCATTGCAACGATTTTCAATGCTTTAAATAAAGGCGGCAACGAAAATCTGACCGTAAGAGTTTTCCCGAACGCTTCGCACACGATTACAACCAACAAAACAGGACTCGAATTTGATTGGGAAGACAATTTTGTGCCGGATTATTTTCAGTTCACGACCGATTGGATAAAGGCGAAAACAAATGGTGAAAATTTTTCAAATACAAATCCTGAATTAAAAGATTTGACGGCTTCGGCTGATTTTGAAGACGGCGGACGTTACGGGAAACTTTCGTGGTTTGGAAAAACATATCCGCAATTATTATTGATGTTTTTCTTTCCGGTTTTTTACTTCGGATATTTATTGTTTTGTATTTTTAAGATAATAAAAAAAGAGGATAAAATAGTTTTGAAAAGATTGTCCGGCGGAATAGCTTTGTTAAATTTTTTGTTGGTTATCTGTTTTTTCGTGTTTATCGGACAATCAATTTTTCCGTTTGGCATTGATTTAGTAAAAAATTATTCGATTCCCGTTTGGCAAAAGATTCTTCCGCTGATTGGTGATTTGAGTTTGATATTTAGTGTGGTTTTGCTTGCTAAAATCATTATCAACCGAAGTAATTTTAATTTTCATCAAATTGTTTTTCTATTCGTGAATTGCATTTTTGCCGGTTGGTTATACTATTGGAATTTTCTCGGCTTTCTTTTTTAATAAAAAATGTCGCTTTCAATTAAAAAACTTGATTCAAATGAAATGGCTTTAGCCAAAGAATTGATTTTGATGTTCGGTTTCGACGATGAAAACGACTTCCTTCCGTCGGATGAATATACGGCGCAAATGTTGGCGAGAAAAGATTTTCACATTATCGTCGCGCTCGAAAATGACAAACTGATCGGTGGTTTGACGGCATACCAAATGAATATGTTCAAGCGCGAAACGACCGAGATGTTTTTGTATGAAATCGAAGTTTCGGAGAATTACAGACAAAAAGGCATTGGCAAAGCGTTGATCGAATTTTTGAAACAAAACTGTGTTGAAAAAGGCATCGTCGAAATGTTTGTCGGTACCGAACCGAACAATTTTGCGGCGAGAAAGTTGTATTCCACCACTGGCGGAAAGCAGGGCGATTCGGTTTGGTTTAATTACAAATTTTAGTAACATACAAAGCATTATGATTAGTCCTGAAAAAGCTAAAAAATTTATGTGGTTCTGTGCGGGAATTGTCCTTTCGTTGAGCGTTTTATACTTTTTGCAGAAGTACTTTGATTTCTAAAATAAACTTTCAATCTTTTTCCGCAAATCTTCGCCGTGCAGATTTTTTGCAACGATTTTGCCATTTGAATCAATAATGAATTTGGCGGGCAGAGATGTTACGGCATAATCAAAAGTTTCGGGCGTATCGTAGCCTTTCAAGGTCGAAACATTTATCCAATTTCGTTCGTCCATTTCGATTGCTTTGAGCCAAGCGTCTTTGTCTTCATCGAGCGAAACGCCGTAGATTTCAAAACCTTTTTCGTGATTTTTTTTGTAAAGTTCGGCAAGAATTTTACTTTCACGGCGGCACGGCGGACACCAACTCGCCCAAAAATCAATCAAAATGTATTTTGCTTTTATTGAAGAAAGCGCAATTTTGTTTCCATTTTTATCGGGCAAATTTAATTCCGTAACAGTTCCGCAAACGCTCGTGTTTTTGAGAATTTTTACCTTCTCGTTGATTTTTTTTGTAACGGCTAGATTCGGATGCGCTTTTTCAAATTCGGCGGCGATATTTTCTAGAACCGGAACATTTTCGTCGCCGTCCCAACGCAGTGAAGTCGGATAGACGGCAATCGAAGTTCCCATTTTATTTTTGACAAAATCAATCAATTCGTCTTTGTGTTTATCATAATTTTCGATTTCCAACGCACCTAATTTTACGATTTCCGCTTCGTTTGCCGGATCATTATTTTCCTTGAGAGTTTTGATTTTTTCGCGCACGGAATTAACCAATTCATCAAGAGATTTTTTGCGAAATGCTTCATATTCTTCGAGTTTTTCGGTGTCGGAAGAACCCGAAACTTTGAGCATTGACCAATCTTTAGCATCGCCGTTGATTTGAATTTGCTGACCTTTATCAATTGCCAGCATAACTTTTTTCTTGTCATAGAAATTTAATGAGTAAACGCCGGGTTCGAGATTAAAATCCATCTTGAAATTTCCGTTTTCATCAACCGGAATATCGCCGATAACGCGATTTTGTTTGCGATTTATGTCTTCTTCCAAAGACAAAACTAACTTTCCTTTTTGAAAGTCTTTGATATTTCCCGAAATGCTGAAAGTCGAAGTTTCTTTTTGTGTGCAGGAAAAAAAGAGCGCGGAAAAGAGAAATACCGATAAAAAAGCGAGATTTCTTGAATACATAATTATTTTGGAATTACAAACTTTCATACGATGATCTTTTAACTACGACATACTTTTAATCAATGATTTTATTCCTGTTATCGCTTGCAATTTATAACACACTCTCGCTCAAATCATAATCAGAACGGCAAAATTTGAAACCTAAATCGAGGTGCGGCGTAAATTCGCATTATGAAAAAAAATCTTTTGCTAACTTTTTTAATCATTTTGAATTTGGCATTTAACGCAATGGCGCAAACGAAAGAACCAATGAAAACCGAAACACCGACGGCAAATCCGGCAGATGTTTCTTCGATTGACGCGATTATGAAAGCCGTCTATGACGTGATTTCGGGCGACGCGGGACAAAAACGTGACTGGGACAGGTTTCGCTCGCTTTTTCACAAAGACGCGCGATTGATTCCGGCTGGTCAAAATCCGACCACGAAAGTTGTCGGCGCACGCGCTTTTACGCCGGAAGAATATATCGAAAGGTCGTCGCCGTTTATGGAAAAAGAAGGTTTTTTTGAAAAAGAAATTGCGCGGCGTACCGATTTATACGGTAATATCGCGCAGGTTTTTTCAACCTACGCCTCCTATCACAAAGCCGACGACAAAACGCCTTTTGCCCGCGGAATTAATAGTTTTCAGCTTCTAAATGACGGAAAACGCTGGTGGGTTTTAACGATTTACTGGCAAGGTGAAACACCTGAAACGCCGATTCCGAAAGAATATTTGAAAAGTAAAAAGTAAAAAGGCAAAAGTAAAAAGTGATGGCAGAATATGTTTTAACGCGCAAACTGACTTTGGATTTACCGATTGGAAAAGTTTTTGATTTTTTCGCGGATGCGTGAAACTTCAAACGCATTACTCCGCCAGAATTAAATTTTAGAATTATCACACCACAGCCGATTGATATAAAAAAAGGTACGCTGATTGATTATCAACTGAAATTGCGAGGGTTGCTATTGACCTGGGAAAATATTATCTCGACTTGGAATCCGCCGCATGTTTTTGTAAATGAAGCGTTGAAAAGTCCGTATAAACAATGGATTCATCAGCACACTTTTACTAAACTTTCCGCAAATCAGACTTTGATCGAAGATGAAGTGAAATATCATTTGCCGCTCGAACCGTTCGGAGATTTGGCGCACTGGTATGTTAGCGCGAATTGAATCATATTTTTGATTATAGACAGAAAGCGGTTAAAGAAATTTTGCAGCTGAGAAAAAACAGGGAAAGTCGGCAGCATAATCTTACCGGTTAAATTGTCACTTTGCTTTTTGTGCGGCTCGCCTGAAAACAATCTTTGCATAATACGGAGCGTCCGCTTTTCGGCTGAAACGGCACTTGGTCGTGTTTGCCGCAATTATCGCAGACGATTTCAAACCGCTTTGGTGCATTCTCGCCTATAGCTGCTTTTTTCGAGCGGCATTTAGGGCATCTTTGCGGTGTCATCATATTTCCCTGATAAAACTTTTCCTGTTCTTGTTGGCTAAAATTAAAATTTTCCTTGCATTGAACGCAAGTAATATCTACGTCCGGCATTTCTTTTGTTACTCCTGTTTAGATTTTTAACAATCGAAAGTTTATCACACAAGCGACATTAATTTGCAATTTTAGAAAAATAGTCTTTGATTATTAAATTTCTCCAGTGTCTATCGAACCGGCAGCGATTTTGCCAAGCGAATTGACAAATATATTAAAGTTTGCGAATCGTTTGTCTTGCGTAAAACCTTTGGCAAACCGATAATAAATTTGCTGTGCGATGACGGCGATTTTAAATGTGCCGAAAACGTAATAATAAAGAATATTTGAAACATTGCGCCGGGATTTTTCCGTGTAAATATCAACAAGTTCACGGCGCGACGTATTTTCCATCAAAACGCGCGGATTAAAAGGCATATTCAAAAGTTCCGCGCCGTGGTTCGCCGACATCCAATAACCGAGCGTCGTTCCCAAATCCATCAAAGGTTCGCCGATAGTTGTTAATTCCCAATCTAAAACGGCAATAATTTCCGTCAGATTTTCGGGATTGAGCATCACGTTGTCGAACTTATAATCGTTATGTACGAGTGTCGCGCAGCCGGAATTCGGAATATTCGAATTCAGCCATTCGATTGATTTTTCGAGTTCCAAATGTTCATCGGTTTTCGCGTTAAAATATCTTTTCGTCCAGCCTTCGACTTGTCTTTGTGCATAACCTTCGGGTTTGCCTAAATTTTCCAAACTGATTTTTTTGTAATCGAGTGCGTGAAGTTCGACCAGATTTTCGATAAAAGATTCGCAAACTTGTCTTTGCAATTCAGGCGAGTTTTGCAAAATTTCCGGCGATTTTCCGCGAATTATCAAACCTTTGCGACGTTCCATCAAATAAAATTCCGATCCCGTTATTTCTTCGTCATCGCAATACAAAAGCGGTTTCGGTGCAGGCTTGTAAACGAGCGAAAGTTTTGACAAAACATTGAATTCACGCGACATATCGTGCGCCGATTTGACTTGATTGCCAAACGGCGGACGACGCAAAACATATTCAGTTTCGCCGATTTTTACGAGATAAGTCAGATTTGAACTTCCGGCGGGAAATTGTGAAATTTCTATTTCGTCGGTTTTGAAATCGAGATTGTCGCGTAGAAAAGTTTGCAGATTTTCTGCGTTTAATTCTTCGCCTTGTCTAATCGGTTTGGTGTCGTTCATATTTTTTGACAAATAATCAATTGCTTTTGCGAATCGGTATTGAAATCGTTTTCGAGATAATCGCCAAATTTTTTTTCAATGCGAAAGCCGTTGTATTTCAACAGCGCGTCAATTTCCTGCGGGAAAAATTGTCTCATTTTAAAGGACAAAATCGGATTATTTTTTTTATCGTCTTCACGAAAAATCAGTTCGATATGTTTTATTTGAGTTGCCGAATCATAAAATGATTTTGAATCAACCTGAATGTTTCCAATGTTAGCCTGCGGAAAAACTCGATCTGGTTTTTCCAACAGAATTTCCAAAGACGGATTAAAAAGTTCGATCAAAAATCTGCCGTCATCATTCAGATGTTTTTTGACGCAAGCGAAACATTTCTCAACTTCGGCAACTTCGTAAAGATGCGAAAGGCTCTGAGCCGGAATAAAAATCAAATTGAATGTTTCATCCAAATCAAAGTCGGTCATATTGCCTTTGACCAAATCAAGTTCGATATTTCGGCTTTTCGCTTTTTCTTCCGCCAGTTTCAGCATATCATTTGAAATATCCAGACCTTTTAAGTCAAAACCTTTTTCCGCCAAAGGAATCGTCAAACGTCCCGAACCGCAGGCAACTTCTAAAACAGGTTCGCCGTATCGTTCGATTTGCCGAACATAAAAATCGAGATAATTTCCCGAAGCAAATTTTCCTTCAAATAAATCATAACGTCGCGCGTCTTGATAAAAATCTATACTCATTTATTTTCAAATCTTTCTCTAAAATTTTCGATCAAAATAATTAGTTAAAACCCTACGAAATAAGCCGCGAAATCAAGCCAATCAAAAGTTACGCCCATTGCGACGGAAAGCATTCGATTATTTTCCAAACCGAGTATTTTGACGTAATCAAAATACTACAAAGTTTCGATTAAAAATGCGAAAAACAAAACTCCGACGGCAACTTTCAAATAATTTATATTTAAGAATATCTACAGAAAACAATAAAGCAAAATTACGACAAGCGCGTCGCCGAGGAACGGGCGAATTAAATTGTCAACCACAAAAAGAGCAACAAAGGTTTAATAAGGAAAATAAATAATGTGAGCAGAAGATATTTTACATTGAAATGGAAACTCATCGAAAATCTGTGTTAATCTGTGTTTTTCGCAACAAAATTATGAACTTCGATTATTCAACGAAAACTATTGAACTGCAAAGCCGTCTGCAATCGTTTATGGATGAATATATTTATCCTAACGAAAAAGCTCACGTAGAAGAAATAAATTCGGGCGACAGATGGCAGCCTTTACAGTTGATTGAAGATTTGAAAGCGAAGGCTAAAGCCGAAGATTTGTGGAATTTGTTTTTGCCTGAAATTTCGGGTTTGTCGAATGTCGAATACGCGCCGCTTGCCGAAATTATGGGCAGAGTTACTTGGGCGAGCGAGGTTTTTAATTGTTCCGCACCGGACACGGGAAATATGGAAGTTCTCGAAAAATACGGGAGCGACGCGCAGAAAAATGAATGGTTAAACCCTTTATTAAACGGCGAAATTCGTTCGTGTTTTGCGATGACCGAACCGGATGTTGCTTCATCGGATGCGACAAATATTCGCTCGTCAATCAAACGTGACAGCGACGATTATGTTTTAAACGGCAGAAAATGGTGGTCAACCGGCGCAGGCGATGCCCGCTGTAAACTGGCGATTTTTATGGGAAAAACTGATGCGGAAAAGCCGAAACATCTTCAGCAATCTATGATTCTTGTTCCGATGAACGCGGACGGCGTAAAAGTCGAAAGAGTTTTAAATGTTTTCGGCTACGACGACGCGCCGAACGGACACGCTGAAATTTCGTTTGAAAATGTGCGTGTTCCGGCTTCAAATCTACTTCTCGGCGAAGGTCGCGGTTTTGAAATCGCGCAAGGTCGGCTCGGTCCGGGACGGGTTCATCATTGTATGCGCCTGATCGGTGTGGCGGAACGCGCACTTAAATTGATGTGCGAAAGAGCAAAATCGCGTGAAACCTTCGGCAGAAAATTGAGCGAACAAGGCGTTATTCGCCAATGGATTAGCGAGGCGCGTTTGGAAATCGAACAGGCAAAATTGCTTGTTTTAAAAACTGCGTGGATGATGGATGAGGTCGGCAACAAAGCGGCGCGAAAAGAAATTGCGATGATCAAAGCCGTTGTTCCGCTGATGGCGCAGAAAATTATTGATCGTGCCATTCAAACGCACGGCGGCGGCGGCGTTTCGCAGGATTTTCCGCTGGCAAATTTCTGGATTTACGCCCGAACTTTGCGGCTTGCCGACGGTCCTGATGAAGTTCATCTTGAATCAATTGCCAAAATGGAGTTAAAAAATGAATATCAGAAAAGTTGAATTGCTGGATGCGGCGCAAATAGCTGAAATTTATAATTATTACATTTCAAATACGCATCATACGTTTGAAACCGAAGCCTTAAGTGCGGAAGAAATGCAAAAACGAATCGGCGAAGTCAGCGAAATATATCCGTATCTGGTTGCCGAAATTGACGGCGAGATTCAAGGTTATGTTTACGCGGCACAATTTAAATTGCGGCAGGCATATCAATATGCGGTCGAAGCTTCGATTTATGTCAGAAATCAGCAAAAACAAAAAGGAATAGGTTCGGAACTTTATAGAGAATTTTTAGAGGAACTGAAAGAAACCAGCATTCACACGATTATTGCGAGCATCGCTCTGCCGAACGATGCGAGCATTAGATTTCACGAAAAATTGGGCTATGAAAAAGTCGCGCATTTCAAAGAAGTCGGTTACAAATTGGGCAGATGGGTTGACGTAGGTTTTTGGGAGATGCTTAATAGATTTTAATGTCCAAAGAGATTATTCATTTCGCGCACGCCAATGGTTTTCCCGCTAAAACTTACAACAAACTTTTTTCTTTTTTGAAAAATGATTTTGAAATAAATTATCTTGAACGCCACGCGCATAATCCGATTTTCCCTGTAACAGACGGCTGGCAGCGGCTGGCGGACGAATTGCGCGAAGAACTGATTGATCGTTATGATGAACCGATTATCGGTCTAGGACACAGTTTAGGCGGGATTCTGCACTTTTTGGTCGCCATTCAAAATCCCGAATTATACAAAGCGATAATTTTGCTTGACGCGCCTATTATCAGCCGTTTGAGCAGCGCGGGAATCAAATTTTTAAAGCTCACCAATCAAATGCAAAATTCTCCGCTCGTCAAAACCACTCGTTTCAGAAGAGCAGTTTGGCAAAGCAAAAATGAAGCTTTCGAGCATTTCAAAAAGAAAGATAAATTTTCAAAATTTGACGAAGATGTGTTGCGCGACTATATAGAACACGGAACGGTCAAAACCGAAAAAGGCATTGAACTGTCATTTAATCCGCAAGTGGAAGCCAAAATTTACGGAACTTTGCCGCACTATCTTCCAAAACTGCGCGGAAAGTTAAAAGTTCCCGCATTTTATATCGGCGGAACAAATTCACGCGAAGCGGAATTGGCGCGATTGGGTTTTATGCAAAAGTATTTTCCTATTAAATTTCAGTTTATTAAAGGCACACATCTGTTTCCGCTGGAAAAACCTGAAGAAACTGCAAAAACGATAATAAAAATTGTAGAAAATCAGTAAATCTTTTTCACTTTAAATGTGAAAGAGCCTAACTCATAAGATGGTAATTTACGATTCTATATTTGGCTTTTTTTCCTGCAAATCATTCAGTTTGATTGATCTGAAAGTCAAATTGAAAAAAAATTAATTATTTTGTGTTAAACTTTGCAAAAAGTTGTTGACAAAATTTAATCACTCCTGTAACTTTAATAAGTGTTGACACATACAGTGTCAATTCCTACCGCCACCTAAAGCGAATAGTTTTCATAAATAAAGCAAAATCAAATAATAAGATTGCTTAAAACAAAACGAATCAGATATTTTGGCTCCGTAATTAGTTAGATTCATCAAAAGAAAACCCTTCCTTTGCTGTTAGTCCGACGAGGTGGCAAATACTTCAAAAATTCCGAATATCTGAATCGTTGAGTAAATGAAAACTGCATACTTGCTTAAAACGAAAAACAACAAAAAATTGGCGCGAAAGCGAAAAGGAGTGATTCAAAATGCTGTTTGGTAAGAAGAAAAGCGTTGCTGGTTTAGATGTCGGTTCTAGTTCAATCAAAGTTGTTGACGATACTCTCAAAGCGTTTGCGACCGCGATTGACTGCAAAGATAAATACATTGAAGGTAATTCGGTCAGAGTTGGAAAATACACGGAAATTATTTGCGGCGGAACTCGGTTGGAAAAATGAACAAATCGTAGGCGCGGCGGTTTCGGGTTATCTGCACGATGTCGGCAAATTGACAGTGGAAAGTAAAATCATCAATGCGCCGTATCGTATCAACGCTAAAGAATCCGTCGAATTGAATAAACATTCGGCTGTGGGTTACGAAATTCTTTTGCCTATTATGTTTGTCAACGACGGTAACAACTAATTTTAAATTATACTAAGGATTTTCCGCGTTTTTTCTTATTAGACGTTTTCTTTCAAGTTTCATAA
>JBDTSO010000006.1:0-19890 GCA_039931085.1 Acidobacteriota bacterium
AAATGGACGGAAGATTACGGCATTTCGCTCGAAGAATACGGACACGAACGCCCGTTCGTCAACCTCTCCGGCGGCGAACAAATGGCGGCGGCTTTGTCGGTTCGCCTCGCTTTGTTAAAGCAGCTTTCCGACATTCGCATCGCATTTTTTGACGAACCGACGACCAATATGGACGCGATGCGACGCGAAAGATTAGCCGAACAAATCGGTTACATCACCAAGAAGAAAGTTGACGAAAAACAAATTTTCGACCAGCTTTTTATTATCTCGCACGATGATACGTTTGATGAATTTGTTGATAATGTGGTTTCGATTGAGCGAGATGAAACACAATAAAACTCGTGCGGGTTTCCGCAAACAATTAATCCGGCGCGTATTCCCAATGCCAAGGTTCATAAAAATAAGGTTTGAATCCGAATTTACCGGCGTTTTTGACGAGCCATTGATAAATCGGCGTGTTAATTTGAATCAGACGATTAGCGTCTTGTGTGCTGATCGGCTCGCCGCCAACGTAAATGTCGAGCGCACGTCCGGTAAAATGCGGACTGTTGACGGCGAGACCGGCGCGTCCCGAATCCGGCGATTGCTGACGAAGCTGCGCCTGATAATTTGGCGAACGAAAAGCGGAAATTATTTTCAAAAATTTCTCGTCGGGCGCGAGTTCGCTTTTGCCTTTGCTTTTGAGTTTCAGCGATTTATCATTGATTGCCGCCGCGACCATTTTTTTATACGCGGCGTAAGTTTCGTGTTCGACTTGTCGCAGTTCTTCGGAGCGCGAGACATCGTAAAAATCGGTAGTTGAAACGATTTGCAATTCATTTGCCGCCGCTTCGCCGCGTTTTTTTAAACGATTTGACTGCCAATTCGCTATAATTTTCATTAAAGTCGCTTCGTCCAAAACTCCGTTCGGCGGAAGTCCGACGCTCTTTTGCCAGTTTGCCAGAGATTTGGCAAAAGCATTTCCGTTCGCTTTAACTTCAACGCCGATCAAACTGCAAATCAAAGGATGATAAATAAACCAGCCTTTCTGCGCTTTCCCGCCGAATGTCCAATCGAGATTTTGTTTGAGCGCGAGATTTTGCGCCGCCGCAGAAGTTTGGGAATTTTCCGAAATTTCGACGGATTTCATTTGCGCTTCTTCTTTTTTAGCAGCCGAAGTGTTTGTAACGATAGTCGCCAATTTTTTTTCGGCTAGTTGTCCTTCACAGCCGAAAATGAAGAAAATACCGACCAATATTAAAGCCAAACTAAATTTGTAAATTTGTTTTTTATTTTTCATTGAACGATTTCCCCGAATAAAATAATTTTTCGATTATAGTAAAAAAAGCACGAAAAGAATAATAAAAAAGTCAGACCCAAAGGAGATAATTGATTTCCCCTTTGCTCTGACTTTTTTACGCAGACTGATTTTTGAGTTATCGGTAAATTTAAACGGTAACGGTTGTGCCGTCAAATTTTGTCAGACTGAAACCATCGAACTGTTCGCTATAACAACCGGCTTGATCGCGCAAAATGCTGATGGCAAGTTCTTCGCCGAGTTTGAGAGATTCCGTGCCGTCCGAACGCCAGTGAACTCCGGCGGTGTTTCTTCCCAGAGCGACGTTTGAGGCGATTTTATTGAGTTCGCCGCCAACCGTTAAAGTTTCCGAACCTGTGTATGGAACTAAAGTAGTTCCGGTTGAATCAGGAACGAGTGGATTTTGAATAACTGCTGATTCGTCAAAAAATGCTTTTAATATAGTCGAACACGCGCCGGCAACCGTGGCGTGTCCTGCGCCGTAGGACGGATGCAGCGGCGAACCTTCAGGAAATGCTTGCGGCAAAAGCGCGCTGCCCGAATTTAAATAGTTGCCCAACCGCGAAGAACTGCTGACGGAACTTAAAATTTCCGTGTGAACCGGATAATTTGCATTGTTATAAAGCGTTTGATGAACGCGAGCCGCGAAAACTTCCGGGCGCAGACGGCGGTGAACATACCATTTCTGAAACCAAACCGCTTTCAAAGCGCGAGTTGCCACTTCGCACAAAAGCGCGGCGATGTGCGGAGAACCGAAGGTTGCAAATCCCATCTGTGTTCTCGAATTTCTATATGGATTTGCTTCGTCAAACGGCATATTCAGATTTGATAAAACCAAGAACGCTTGGAAATAGGCTTGAAATAGAACGTCAACGTGAACCCATTGTCCCATATCGCGCCCGTTGCGGATGTAGCGCGAAATCGGGTCATACAAATCCGTGCTCTGCGAAATACCGTTCTGAACGGACAGCCACGAATTAAAATCCGTCATATAATCGCGTCCGCCGTCATTGACTCCGCGAACGGTTCTGATGCGCTGACTAACTTCGTTCGCTCCGAAACTACAAGGCTGATAAAAAAATTGTGAAATAAGCGGTCCGGCTTTGTCGCCCGGCGTTAATCCGCGAAACAAATTATTCGGCGTAACCTGTCCGTTAGAAGTTTTCGCACCTTTAAAATCATCACCGAAAATATTCAAATCGGCGGCGGCGGCTTGGGCAATCGAATTGTTTGCATATTCTTGATAAGGAACATCGCGCAGAAGTGCCATCCAATAATTTTCGGCAATTTCGGCGGCGATTTCACGCCCGGCAAAAGCAGGCGCAGGCGGAATATAAAAACTTTGCGAATCGGCTCCTTCCATATCATAAGCCACCCCGGACAGCGGATTGGTCAGACGGCGATCTCCGCCCATCTGAATTTGCTCAAAATCGGCAGGCGTTCCTCTTAATGCTGTCAATAACGAATTGTAAGCGGATAAACTTACTTCGCCGTTGGAATTATGCGGCAGACCTTTTGTAAAATTTGCTATTTTGTTTTCATATAAATATTCGTCATTATTATTGACGTGATATTCATTGGTGAAAGAATCAAAATGTTTCCGAGCGGCATCAACGCGAAGTTGATAGCATTTCAACGCTCTTCTCGATTTAACATTTATGTTTTTCTGCGCCGCGACTTCCGATGATTTACCACCGATAAAAGGCTTAACGCCGATAGCTCCGACAGCGGCACCGGCGACGGCGACTTTTCCCAAACGACTCAGAAACTTGCGTCTTTCGGAAGGAACATTTTCATTTTCACTTTTTTTATTTATATTCAAATCTTTATTTTTCATAATAATCCGCGCTAATAATTTTTATATTTTGGTTTCTACAAAGATTGTTCTGTAAAGTTTTCAGCCTTGTGTTAGATTATTGACGACTCAGAGTTGAGCCTTATCTAAAATAAATCATTAAATAATGACCTCTTCTAATTTTTTATTTTTACGAACGCTGATTGAAACATTGCAGATGCAGAAATTTGCCCAACAGAAACTTTGTCATTGAGAGAATGACAGTATTTTATAACAAAAAAAAATAATTTTTTCAATCCTAAAATCAAAGTGTTTTGAGTTCAAACTCCAGTTTGCTTTCCGGCACGCTTCGCTGGCGGACAGACACGCTAAAGCGTGAACCAAAATACTTCGGAGATTTTCCCAAAAACCCGAAAAGTTAATTTACAGATTACTCCGGTGATAATTTCCCGCTTTTTCGATTAAGTTGGTTGAAGAATGGTTTTTAGGATCGCCGACAATTACAACTTTTCCGCCGCATTCGGCAACAATTTGGCGTTCCGGCACGGTTTCGGTTGTATAATCCGTGCCTTTAGCGTGAAAGTCGGGACGAATGGCGCGAATCAATTCTTCTACCGTCGGCTCACTAAAAATTGTTACAAGATCAACAAATCTCAGCGCGGAAATTATTTCGGCGCGTTCTTGTTCAGAAATTAACGGGCGATTTTCGCCTTTTAAGCGGCGGACTTGTTCATCAGAATTAATGCCGACAATCAGACAACTGCCAAACTCTTTTGCGCCTGCCAGATAACGAATGTGTCCGGCGTGAAAAAGATCGAAACATCCGTTGGCAAGAACGATTCTCGCGCCGTTTTTTCGTTCGACCGCAACTTTTGCCGTTAGGCGTGTGCGATCTAAAATCGGTGCAAAAAAGTTTGATTCGCTCATAATGTATTTGCTTTATGTCCGGCTTTTGTGTTTTTCTTCAAAGAGTTAAGCAATTCGGTTAAACTGACGGAAGCCGTTCCTTTTTTCATCACGACAATTCCGCCGGCATGATTTGCGAGATTCGCCGCGTCCGTAAAACTCAGCCCGGAAGCCAAGCCGAGAGCGTAAGCGGCGATCACCGTATCGCCCGCGCCGGTTACGTCAATCGGTTCTTTCGCGCCGACGGCTTCAATCCGCACAGTTTGTTTTCCCCGTTCGATTAAAGTCATTCCTTTGTTGCCGCGTGTGATAAGCAGCGATTGATAACCGAGATTTTCGCACAGTTTAACGCAATCTTGTTCGGTAAAATCTTTGCCTAAAATTTGTTCGACTTCATCCTGATTCGGCGTAGCGGTCGTTGCATTCGGAAAATTTTTCAGACTGAAACGCGAATCTACCAGCAGCGGTATCTGTTTCTCGGCGGCAATTTGGCGGGCGATGTGGGCGATTTCATCATTTGCCACACCGTAATCGTAATCGGAAATAATAATTGCGTCGGCTTCGTTGGCAGATGCAAAAAGATTTTTTTTTAATTTATCACGCAGTTTGCGGTTAATCGTTTTCTTATCTTCATAATCAATGCGAATAACCTGCTGGCGCGGCGCATAATATTGTCCGGCTAAAACGCGCACTTTTGTCGTCGTCTGAACATCGTCGGAAACCGAAACAAAATCGCAATTCACTTTTTCGCCGCACAATTTATCAAGCAAAGCCCGACCGTTTGCGTCTGTTCCGACAACGCCGACCAACACGGCACGTCCGCCGAGCGACGCGACATTGACAGCCGCGTTTGCCGCACCACCCGCCAGTGTTTCGGTCTCGTCGTGGCGCAAAATTAAAACGGGTGCTTCGCGCGATACGCGGCTGATTGTACCGTGCAGAAATTGATCGGCAACTAAATCACCGATGATGACAATTTTTTTGTTCGGAAAACTTTCTCCGATTGTCGCGGAAAGATTTATCATCAAAATCTAAAAAAGCGGGCAGCACATTAGTCAAGCAATTATGTAAATAAGTCGCGGATTCATATTGAAAATACTAAAATAATTCACGCCTTTAAAGTAATTCAGCCAATAAAACGAAAATTCTGGTTTAATACCAAAACTCAGGCTTTTATTGGCTGAATTACCAATTACGCTGAACGTAAAATGTTGACCGCTCAATTTTGGTCAGCGAAATTAATAAGTATAAAGACTGGCAATCGGAAGATCGTTCGCCGATCCCCATTGAACGGCTAACAGTGAACCGTCGGTGCTTTTCAGAGCATAATAAACTCCGTTTGTATCGCGCCAAACTCCAATGTCGGTTTTACCGTCACCGTCATAATCGGCTTGCGTCAGCAAATCAATTCCGGTCAAGCCGAATGACGCAAAGATCAGACTACCGTTTCTGCTGCTGCGAATATACCAGTTAATAGGAGAATTTATGGTTGCGCCCTCACGAGCTACGGCGATGTCGGTTTTACCGTCGCCGTCGTAATCGCCCGGCACTACTAAATCGTTGCCGTACCCCCAAACTACGGCAAACAGCGAGTTATCACTTGATTGAAGAACATAAAAAGTTGCCGAATCAGTAGGTAAAGTTCCGGGACGCTGAACGGCGAAATCGAATTTACCGTCGCCGTCATAATCGCCCGGTGCGGTATAATCAATGTCGGTGCCGAATTGGGCAGCAAAGAATCCGCGCGTGCTTCCAAGCACATACCAGATTAATGATCCGTTGGTGCGGCGAGCCACAGCAATATCCGTTTTGCCGTCGCCGTCGTAATCTCTGGCGACAGGTTCATCACCAGATATACCAAACTGAACTCCCGTAAATGTGTTGTCGGAACTATTCAGGCGATACCAAGTGCCGTTTTCATCACGATATACCGAAATGTCGCCTTTCCCGTCGCCGTCAAAATCGCCGGGCGCAGGGCTGTCGGTAACAAAAGATCCGAAGGGTTGATAAGTAAAAGTTCCATTGGTTTTTTTGATATACCAAATATTGTCGCTCGGACGCATAACCGAAAAATCAGCTTTGCTGTCACCGTCAAAATCCAATGCTTTGTTCACACTGGATTGGGCGAAAGTCGAACCGACTAAAAGAAAAACGCAGGCAAAAATCACACTAAGTTTGCCGCTTTTGATCAAAATGTTATTCATTATTTTAATTCCTTACTTCAGAAAATTTTATCAGAGTGTTTAAAACTAAATTATCAAGAACGTCAAATATACTATTTAATCCTTGAATATTGCAAGAACTTCCGGCAAAACTGTATTTTTTAACTCGATACATTTAGCGTATTTTTTATTTTCAAGTCTTAGACGCAATATTTTTATAAAAAGTTTGATTAGAAGCCGCAACTTTTAAATTTTACCGGCTTTGCATCGAATTGGCGGGAATTTTCATGGAAGAATTCCCCCAGCCGAAAGCTGAAAAACCCGCCGTACTTTTTTGAACGTAGAAAACGCCCGCTTCGTTTTGAGCGGCATTTGGTCGCCAAACGGCAAGATCAGTTTTGCCGTCGCCGTCATAATCGCCCGGTGTCGGCAAATCTCCATCCGCGCCGAATTGGAAGCCGTTGAAACTTCCGTCGGAACTCTTCAAATAATACCAAACGCCATTCGTCGTCCGCCAAACAGCAATGTCTGTTTTGCCGTCGCCGTCGTAATCGCCGGGAACGATTTTATCGGTTGCAGAAGTGCCGAAAGTATTGGCAATTAAGCTGTTATCTGAGCTTTTTAGGATAAAAAATGTATTGGCGGGCGAACCGCTATTCGGACGATAAACGGCTAAATCGGCTTGACCGTCGCCGTCGTAATCGCCGCGCAGTGGTTTATCGGTATCTGTGCCGAATTGATAGCCGATGAAACCATATCTTGAACGGAGGATATACCAAACAAGCGTTCCGTTCTGCGCTCGCGTTACGGCAAAATCGGCTTTGCCATCGCCGTCAAAATCCTGCGTAACATTCGGATCGTCGCCCGATTGCCCAAACTGAACGCCGGTAAAAGTATTGTCTGAACTTCGCAAAACATAAAATGTACCGTTTGAATTGCGCCAAACGGCAATGTCGGTTCTGGTGTCGCCATCAAAATCATTCGGCACGGGAATATCGTCGGCGAACGAGCCGAAATTAACGCTTGAATAACCGCCGGAACTTGTGAAATTGTTCCACAACATTCCGCCCGATACGTTTTGAATTGCCGAATAGTCGGTTTTTCTATCGCCGTCAAAATCTAAAACTATATCAACCTTTCTAGTATAAGGAGTTCCTTGTATTACAGTGAAAGTTTTATCGCCAATGGTGATAGTACCGATGCGCTGACCGTCAGGAAGACCTGCTTGGACGGTGAAACTAACTGTTCCATTTCCGCTTCCCGGATTGCCGTTTGTAACACTGATCCAATTAACATTGCTTACAGCCGAATAGTCGCAATTTGTCGGCGCGGTAACATTGACAGTAAAACTTCCGCCGTTCGACTCATTTAAGGAAATATAATTTTGCGAAAGATTAAAAGTGCAAACAGTTTGATTTTGCAAAGCCCGCGCGACATTTATTCTGCCGCCGGATTTAACTAAACCTGTCCATTGCGGCAGAACGTCAACGGTATTCATCAGAGTTGCCTTCAGCGAAGCGGGCGAAAGATTCGGATTGTAGGCGGAAAGTAAAGCCGCCGCGCCCGCCGTGTGCGGAGTCGCCATCGAAGTTCCGCTGAATGTGATATAACTCGTATTTGAACTGTTATAAGTACTTAAAACGCCTACACCCGGCGCGGCAACATCAACACTCGTCGCGCCGATACTTGAAAAACTAGCTTTGTTGTCATTTGAATCCGACGCGGCAACTGCCAACAGATTCGGACTTGCGTAGCTTGCCGGATAAAACGGCGTGGCATCATTGTTTTGATTGCTGTTTCCCGCCGCGAAAACATTCAAAATTCCGGCGTTGCCCATCGCGTCCAAAGCGTCTTTCGTCGCCTGATCAAAGCCGCAAGCCTCGTTGCATCCGCCGTAAGAATTATTCGTTACGCGGATATTCACGCCGCGATTTTTCATCATCCGAATATAGTTGTAAGCATTAACCAGCATCGCCGAAGTCGAATCCGTGCCGTTCGGACTGTAAATTTTTATCGCCATTATTTTGACGTTCCAATTTACGCCCGTCACGCCGACGCTGTTGTTGCCGACCGCGCCGATTGTTCCCGCCGTGTGCGTTCCGTGTCCGCCGGCATCGTCAATCGGGTCTGAATCATTGTAGAAAAAATCGTAACCGTAATAATCGTCAATAAAACCGTTGCCGTCGTCGTCAATTCCGTTATTCGGAATCTCGCCAGGATTACGCCACGCATTCGCTGCGAGGTCTTCGTGCGTATATTTCAAACCCGTGTCAATATCGGCAACGACAACTGCTGAACTTCCCGTCGTCAAATCCCACGCAAGCGGCGCGGAAATTTTCTGCATTCCGTACAACGTGCCGAATTGCGAATCGTTCGGCGTATTCAAAAGGTGATAATAAAAATTCGGCTGCACATATTCGACTTCCCGGTTTGATTTATAAAGCGACAAAGCCTTGTCAAAACTCAAATTAGCGGGAATCTTGACGCGCTGCCAACCGAGTTCGGGAAATTCCTCAAGGACATTCGCACCGATTTGATTATTCATTTCAAAAGCGGCGGCGGAAGCAGTTCCGTTTTTATATTTAACGAGAAGTTCGCCCTCGACATAGTTGTTCGCCGAAGATTTTTGAGCAAATACAAAATTCGCCGCCAGCAGAATAAAAAGCAGACAGCCTAAACCGGATACGATTTTAACAACGGATTTCATAAGGTAATTCCCTCTAAAATAGTGAATTTTACTGATTTAAAGATGCAAAAAAATGATGAATTTCGGGCTTTGATGCGTGAAATCTAAAAAAAGTTCGGAAAATTTTGTGAGAAATTTTATGGGGCGGCTAGAGGAACTTGAATCCTCGACCTCCTGAACCACAATCAGGCGTTCTAACCAACTGAACTATAGCCGCCATAAACGATTTGGAATTGCAGATTTTCTCATAAATCCTAAATCGTAACAAATTATACAATCCAAAATCTGAAATCCAAAATCAAAAAATTGAAATGCCCCCGGCACGACTCGAACGTGCGACCCACAGCTTAGCTTACCTCACTTGGTTTCCCAAGCCACATTTTCTACTAGAAAATGGTTGAAAGTCTGGACTATATCTTAGACATTTCAGTCTGAGTGCGTATAGTCTCTACGGATCGAATTTGAACGAATTCAAATAATTCCCTCGGGGTTGTCATATAAATTTTTCAATTTACTTAGATATTCACCGATATAGCACTCTCCACTGTGCAAGTTACTAATTCCCCGCACAGGCTCCTTTAGTTTAAAGGCTGTTGCTCTATCCAACTGAGCTACGGGAGCATAAAAAGAACGAATAGAAATGGTAACTATTGAAGAGTTTTAAGTCAAATTTGATTTGTCGGAAAGCGAATAAATTCTAAAAATAAACCGAAATGTCCTTGCATCTTAAAGTTTATCCGCCGTTTTATAAAAGAAGAAAGAAGAGAGAAAATATTTCCGCCCTTCTTTTTTGATGAAATACCTCTAACTTTTTTTAGAAAGTAATGCCGACCTGACCTTGAAACGCTCGCGGCGTGACGAAATGTGTGCCGCTGAATGTTGACTCAAAGTTATACAGCGCAACTTTGTTGCCGATGTTGACGATTGAAAAACGTCCCGTTAATCTCACCCGTTCGGTGCCGAGAATGTTGTCCGATCCGAAGTTTAGATCAAACAGATTGCGCGGGGCGATGCGCGGCGGATTTTTGTCGTCGCTCGCCACGCCGACCGGAAAGCGGGCGCGAAGTGCGCCGCGGTCGGCGTTATCGCAGCTTCTGATCGGATTAGCGAGCGTCGCTACCTGACTACCGCAAAACAGTCCGATTTGCTGCTGCTCATCAGCGGTAAAACCGAGAGCCGTGTCGTAATCGCCGACTGCGCCCGACACCAAACCGCTGTCGTAACGATAGGTGAAGGCGACGTAGGGCGCGAATCGGCGGAAACTTCTAAACTGGTCGAAGCCGTATTGCACCTGCGCCGTTTGTTGAAATTTCTGATCGTGGTCAATCAAAAACGGTCCGGTGGGCAAGTCCGCATTAAAGAATAGACCGCCCGATTCCGGCGGGAAAAACAGTGCGCGGGTGTGTCCGCCGGTGTAGAACGCGCTCAAACCTTTGTAATTCGTCAGGTTGACTTTGAACGAGTAGCCGTTGAGTTTCGAGCGATCCCAAGAGATCGGAAACGTAATCGGCGTGTTCAAAATGACGTTGAAATCATAAGCGTTGCGCGTTCGCTTGTCGAAATAATCGAAGTCGGCGACGACGTATCTGCCGAAGCCCTGCTGAATGCCGAAGTTGAATTGATTGCGATAACCCGGTTTCAGAGGTGTCGCCGAAGTGTCACCGAAAATACCGTCCGCCAAACCGTTGCCGCCGGTCGAACTCGACAAAATCAAATTCTCGTTATACGGCGTTTCAAAATTGCGTGTGTAAGAAGCTCGCAAAACCGTTTTCGTCCGCTTGACCAGATACGAAACGCCGAGGCGCGGCTGAAGCGAACGCCCTTTGCTCAAACCTCTGTAATTGTCGTAACGCAAGCCTAAACTGACCGTTAAACCGTTTTTGAAATTAAGCGCGTCCTGAATATAAGCGGCTTCCTGCTTGATGGTGGTGCTTCCGTTAAAAGCGAATTGAGAACCGCCGCGCGTCAAATCAAACGGCAGCAGTCCGGGCAGAAAATTATCGTTCGCCGTCGTCGTCCCGTTACAAACTGTTCCTTCGACCGGATTGCCGTTCGCATCAAAACAGAGCGGATTAAAGCCGGAATCGGTGATGCCGAACGCGAATCCTTCTCGCAAGCGGGTGCGCTGAATCTGTCCGCCGACTTTGATGTTGTTGATGCCTTTGACGTAGGAAACATCGGCGCGAAAGCCGTAATTTGCCAGTCGGCGCGATTGGCTGATGGTCGTCGTCTGGTCGGAAAACGGATTTGCCGACGGGAAATAATTAACCTGATCCTGCCGGTAATACGGGTTAATCGTCAGCACGGTCGAGGCGTTGAAAACGTGAACGAAGCCGGGAGCAATATTAAATGTTTCGACCTTTTGACGCTGATCCTGTCCCAAATCCTGCTGCTCGTAGGTGTTGGCGGTCTGAAAATTGTTGCGGGCGTAAAACAGATTCAGGTGAAAAACATTAGTCGTTGACGGGCTGTAATCGAGGCGGTCGAAGAAACTACCCGAAGTGCCGCGATTGTGCAAGGAAACGAATTCCGGCGCGTCTAAAAAGCGTCGTGAACGCTCGAAGTTGAACGCCGCGAAATTGCCTACGCGATCATTGCCGAACGCTACATCCGCTTCGTCCTGAATGGTGCGAAAACTACCGAAAGTCTGATAAAAACTGCCCGTCGCACGTCTTTGGTTGAGTCCCGATTTGGTGATCGCGTTGATCACGAGACTGGTTTTATCGCCGAATTCCGCCGGTGTCGCGCCCGTGATAATGTCGAGCGACTGAATCGCGTTGACCGGAATCTGCGTCGAGAACGCCTTCGACTGCTGATCGGCAATCGGCTGTCCGTCAAGCGAAATCTGTGACTGCGCGTGATCACCGAGCGGATGGAAAAAACCGTTTGAGTCAGCGACGACTCCCGGCGAAGCGTAAGTGACGACATCGCTCAAACCGTTGCCCGGAGTGTTGAGCGGCAGACGGCGAATCTGCGTCTGGTCAACCTGTGTGCGCGGGGTCGGAATGTCTTCGACGATGTTTGTGTCGGCAGTAACATTGACGGTCGCCGTCGCGTCGCCGAGCGTCAGCGCAATCGGCATACTAATCGGCACGGACGAGCGGACGCTGATGCCCTGCGCGGTGGTGCGAAAGCCGTTAGCTTCGGTGCGAACGGTAAAATTATTAAACGGCACGTCAATAAAGCGATAAGCGCCCGCGCTGTCGGTTGTCGTCGTGCGCAAAAATCCGGTGACGGAATTACTGATCGTAACGGTCGCGCCGCTGACGACGGCGTTATTCGGATCGGTTACCGTTCCCGTAATTGTTCCGGCAGTGCCGAGCGACTGCGCCAAAGTCAATAGCGGCAAGCTCAAAATTGCGATTGCCAGCAGAACGAATCTGCTCATATTTTTGTATTTCATAAAAATTTTTAAACTTCCAAACTAAATTTTGAATAAATTGCGAATATCAACCTTAGATTTTAAGCGACAGTTAAAAATAGCGACACAAGTTTTTTATTAAAAGTCGCTTATTTTCAACAAATGGCTGATTTAGTCGAACAGGCGGTTATCGCGTTTTTGATTTTCGTCGTTTCAGCCGTGCTATAATTTCAAATATTGATTGCGAAAAACTCTTGATTGCAGGCGGCTCGAAGACAACTCCTGATTGTTGGTCAGCAAAATCTGATACAAACCGCCCGGCAGAGGGCTGACCTTTTTGATCATTTCCAGATTAACCAGCGTGCCGCGCGACAGGCGGACAAATTTCGTATCGTCGAGCCGCGCTTCCAAATCCTTTAATCGAAAGTTGATGACGTAAACGCGATTTTTGTGTGTCGTGATATTCAAAAGTTCGCCGTCGGCGACAATCGAAGCGATGTCAGCGACGGGCAGCAAAACGATTTCGTTGCGTTCCTTAATCGGAATCCGGTCGAGAAACGGCTGGCGCGTATTTTCCTCGTAAGTGGCGAGCGCGGCGCGAAGGTTGACGGCTTCGGATTCGCGGAAATCGTCGTTTTCGAGCCGGTCGTGCGCCCGCCGCAAAGTTTCCGCGAGCCGGCTGCGTTCGACCGGCTTTAATAAATAATCAACCGCATTCAGTTCAAACGCCTGAATCGCATATTCGTCGTAAGCCGTGACGAACGCGACGAGCGGCATAGTTTTTTTTCGCAAAAGTTTGACGACTTCCAAGCCGGTAATTTCCGGCATCTGCAAATCGAGCAGTGCCAAATCTGGTTTTAATTTCTCGATCATTTCGACGGCTTCCGTGCCGTTTTCCGCTTCTCCGACAATTTCGACATTCTCAAAGTTTGTTAAAAGAGATTTAAGAAACAGCCGCGCCGGACGTTCGTCATCGGCGATGACGATTCTTAGTTTCGTTTCCATAATTTGTTTTTCGTAAATTTAGTTTTCAAAAAATATTTGTTCAGGCGGCGATTTTCTGCCGCGCCGAATTTTGCTTTATATGATTTAAATCAATCGTGATTCTGACGGTCGTTCCCGTTCCGGCGCGGCTGTCAATCGAAAAATCCGCCGCGTCTTTGAAATACAGACGCAGACGTTGCTCGACGTTGTTCAAGCCGATGCGATTCTGCCGCCTGGTTTGCAGTTCTCCGTTTTTAACTCCCGCGCCGGTGTCGCTAATTTCGAGAATCAGATTTTCGCCCGCTTGCGCCGCCTTTATTAGAATCGTACCACCTTCTTTTTTCGGCGTGATGCCGTGTTTAATCGCGTTTTCGACGAGCGGCTGCAAAATCAGAGAAGGTACACGAACGCTCAAAAGTTCAGGCGCGACTTCGATTTTGACCGTCAGCCGTTCTTCAAAACGGGCGCGTTCGATTTCCAAATAAGATTCGATTAGTTTAAGTTCGTCGTCCAAAGTCAAAAACTCGTCGGTCGAACGCAGAACGCCGCGCAGCAGTTTGGTCAAACGCATTAGCGTTTCGTTCGCTTTATCCGGCGCGGTGCTGATTAAATAACTGATCGTCGTCAGCGCGTTAAAGAGAAAATGCGGGTTGATTTGCGCCCGCAAAGCGCGAAGTTCGGCTTCGGTGGCGAGTTTGGAAAATTCCTGTTCGCGCAGTTCCTGTTCGCACCGCTCGTGCGTTACGCGCAGCGTGTCAATCCGCCGCGCCGTCTGCACCGCGACATCGGACAGCATTTCGATTTCGCCGGAGAGCAGTCTGCGCCCGCCTCTGAAATTTTCGAGCGTGATTTTGTAATTCGGCAGATCGGTCGTCGGAATCAGAATTTCCGCGCCGCGCGGTTTCGGATTGACGAAATCGCTTTGCACGGCAAGCACTGCCGCCGAAGTTTTCTGCCACTTCGCCGCGCCCGCCGTCAGAGCGTTTTTTAATTCATCGCAAACATTTGTCAAAACCTGTTGGACGGTATCCGCCTGAGCATTTTCGCGCATAATTTTGGTTTGCAGAGCGGTGAAACTGACGCGCCGCAAAATGATTTTATTGACCAGCCATTCGGAAAAACAGTTGAGCTGCGGAAAAACGAGCGCGGTCGCCGTCCAGAATCCGATGTTGACGGCGATAAATCCCGCATTGCTTTCAACCGCCACGGCTTCGCCCGCAAAAAGCGGCGCGACGATCAGAAAATAAAATCCTCCGGCAACCGCCGCCGCCAGCAGCAGCGAGAAAAATCTTTTGAGAAACAAATCGGCAAAAGCGAACCGAAAATCCTGATAAAGAATCGCCAGTGCGAGCGGCAGCGCGGCTTGGTGTCCGACGATTTCAAACCACCATGAATTGTCGTGTTCGTGCGGATGACTCAAATGCAGCGCGGAAACGGCGAAAACGGCAAGTGCCGTCGCCCAAATCGCTTTGCGCCCGACCGTCTGCCGCAGACTGGAAGCGAGCAGCGCAGCTAAAATTATCAGATAGCCGAAAGTCAGTAGCCGCAGAGCATCAAACGACGGCGCAAAATCGAAAAGCAAAACCTGATAAAAATGCCAGATCATCGCCGCCGCGCTCAAACCGTAAGCCGCCGACATCAACAGGCGCGATTTCGTTTCATTGCGATTTTCCCGTTCGCCGTCCGATTTTTGCAGCACCGAATGAACGACGACCGCCGGCAAAAAACCGAGCGACGAATAAGCGGCGGCGAGAAAAAACGGATCAAACTGTGTGTGCAGCAAATCCCAATTTACCCATTCCAAAAATCCGCCCGCATTCCACAGCAAACCCAAAATCCCCGTCGCCAAAAGCAGCCGATCAATCGAAAATCGCGGCATTGTGGCTTCATTTTCATAATAAGATTTAACCGGATACCGAATCACCATCAGCAGCAGCAAAGCGTAAAGAGCCGCGCCGACGGCAAAGCCGAGCAAATTGATAAAAGATGTCAGGGCGGGAAAAATCATTCAGCATCTAAAATTAAAGGTTTAAACGGCGGACGGCAATTTAATTTCTTTGACCGAATGTTTAAGCGCAACGAGAGGTTGATTCCGCGCAATAAACGGAAAATGAAAAGGCGGGAAATTGTTGATTTTTATGTTTCTCTTATTTTTTTGAAAGAATAATCGTATATCCGTGGACGATGCCGTCAGATGAAAATTCGGATTGAGGTTTATCTAACTCAAGCTGTATTCCGTCAGATGTATATGTAAAATTTGATGCGGGCGACCACCATAATAATAGGTTAGATTCTAAAGTAAATTTGCCGTCTTTCGACTGGTGAAGCATTCCCGATACAACATAAAGCGGACTTGGTGAATTTTCGTCTTTATGTTTTTCGGATATGTCCGACGATTTAATTTCGCTTTTGGCAAAAAATAAAGTTTCGACCTTAACTTTATTTTTTATCTGCGGCTCGCGTCCGGTAAAATAATTGAAACCAAAATAAACGCGCAATTCATAAGTGTCATTGCTGACGGAATGATCTGCGCGTGTGTATTGGGCAAATCCCGACAAATTTACCGCGCCTATCATCAAAACAGCGAAAAGTATTCTGAGTTTTCTTATCTTCATAGAAGTTTTGAAGAAAGAATGCGATTGAGTTTAACCGCATTCTTTCTCATTCAAAAAACTTTATTCACCGGCAGTCATGGCTTTTTTATCGCCACCGTTGATGTTCATTTCCTTCAAAATCCAGCCCGCGCCGCCGAATTTGTCGGTGATAAATAAAACGTAGCGAATATCAACGCAAATCGTCCGTCCGAGTTTCGGGCTGAAGAAAAAATCGTCGCCCAAACCTTCGTAATCGCCGTCGAACGCAATACCGATTTCTTCGCCTTTGGCATTTAATACCGGACTGCCCGAATTGCCGCCGATGATGTCGTTGGTCGTCAGAAAATCAACCGGCACAGTTCCGTTCACCGCATAATTTCCGTAATCTTTGCGCTCCCACAAATCGCGCAGTTTCGCCGGAGAATTGAACGGATCGCGCCCCGTATCTTTTTCAAAAACTCCGTCCAAAGTCGTGAACGGCGTTTCGTTGACGGCTTCTCTGGGCGAGTAGCCTTTGATTTCGCCATAAGTAAAACGCTCGGTAAAATTCGCGTCCGGGTAGGGCGTGATGCCTTTCATCGCGGTCATCGCTTCGATAAACGGCAGACGATATTTGGTCAGCACCGCGTTGAGAGCCTGCTGATGCGCCCCGACCGCCGCGATGTCGGGCGCAAGTTCGTTGAGCAGTGAAACCAGCGGATCGGGCGAAGTTTTCATCTGTTCGGCGGTCATATCGAGCAAGCCGTTCAAACCTTTTTCGGTCGTCAAAGTTTCGCCGCCGAAGGCTTTGCGGGCAAATTCGTCTTCGGCTTTCTCACGCGCTTCGCCCTGCAAATTGCCGAAACGCTTTTCAATCGCCGCGATTTTTTGATCGGCGGGCAGTTCGGCAGCTTTTCGCAGAAGAAATTTGAAAACTTCGCGGTTGACGACCGGCTCAGATTTAGCGATTTCAGGAACAGCGGCTTTCAGACGGTCTTTCGGAATCTGTCCGCTTTCAGCGGCGAGAATAAGCTGAACGGGAGCGATTTGCAGCATACTTCGCAGCACCAAATCTTTCCGCCCTGTTTTTGAGTATTCGGAGTAAGCGGCGTTAAGCTGCGGCAGCGTGTCGCCGTATTTCGCTTTTCGTTCGGCGTTTTCGTTGATCCACGCGGTCAACTTTGCTTCGTCCGCCTGCCGCTGTTTGACCAGACCGGAACGATGCAGCGCGAAAATGCCGCCTTCGTCGGCTTTGAGCGAGTTCAAATAATTAAAAACATCGCCCTGCAAAGCGACGCGCTTCGTCTCACTTTCGCGTCCGGCAAGCTGCAAAGCCTGCACCCGCGCGTTGAAAAGATCAACCGTGAACGGCAATTGCACGTCCTGATTATAAGCAATCGAAGCACTTTCGCGGTATCGGTTCGTGCCGCCCGGATAACCGATAATCATTGTCAAATCGTTTTCCTTTAAGCCTTCTGTCGAAATCGTCAAAAACTTTTTCGGCTTAAACGGCACATTGTCTTTTGAGTATTCGGCGGCTTTTCCATCCGGCGCAACGTAGGCGCGAAGAAACGTAAAATCGCCGCCGTGCCGCGTCCATTCAAAATTATCCGGGTCGCCGCCGAACTGCCCGATGCTGTATGGCGGCGCATAGACGACGCGGATGTCTTTGATCGTTTGATACGCAAACAGATAATAAAACAAGCCGTTGTTAAGCTGCTGAATCTGCACTTTGACATCTGCGCCGGCTTTCGCCTGTTCTTCCTTTTGCAGCGCGTCAACCCGCTGTTTGACCGCCGCGTCATCGTCCGGCTTGATGCCGTCCAAAACCCGCGCCGTGACATCTTCTTCGCGCAAAGTGATGTCAATGCTGTAATCTTTGGCGGGGAGTTCGTCCGCCTTCGACGAAGCGCGATAACCGTCCTGCCCGTAATTTTTCGCCGCCGTTGAAGCCGCCACGAGCGCATCGTAACCGCAGTGATGATTGGTCAAAATCAATCCGTCGGGCGAAACGAACTCGCTTGAGCAGCCGATGGAAAGACGCGGCACGGCGACGCTCAAACCCGTTCCCGCCGCATTATAAATTTGGTCGGGGCTGATCTTGAGACCTTTTTCCTTGAGCGGCAGCCGCGCCAATTTGTCCATCATATACATCCCTTCGTCAGCCCGAACGGAGAAAAACGGCATCGCCGAAATAAAAATAGCCGTTACGATTGTCACGGCTAAAAATCTGTATTTTTTAAATTTCATTTTTTGTTTGTTTCCCTGATTTGTAAATTCGACTCGACTTTCCCTGTAATATTCATAAAGTTTTAGAAGCGGTAACAAACATTATCTTTGCATCAAATTTTCCAATTTCCAATTTACTTTTCATTTTTTGAATTCAACCACTAAAAACTTCGCTTCGGTCGCGCCGACGTTTTCGACCGTGTGCAGTCCGGTCGGATGAAAATGGACATCGCCCTGTTTGAACGAACGCTCCTGCGCTTCGCCATCGCCTTCCTTATATTTGATGGTGTATGGCGAAATCGAATAAATCGCGCGATTTAAACCGAAGTGTGTCGGCAGACTTTCTTTCGCCGACAAATTGACATCCGTCACCTCGAAATATTCATTGTTGAGCAGTTCTTTGGCGTTTTTCGCCGCCGCCTGAAGCAGACTTTTTCCCGAAACGGTTTCCCGCGCCGGAAACGCGCCGTCAAGCCGCTCGAAAATAACGAATTCGGCGTTGGTTGTCCCGACGTTTTTAATCGAATGCACGCCGCTCGAATGATAATGCACATCGCCGCTCTTAAAACTTCTTTCGTCTTCTTTTCCATCTTGAATAAATTTAATTTTGTAATCGTTCAGCGAATAAATGACGCGGCGTGTGCCGTCGTGCGGCGGAAGTTCCCCGTTCGGCGGCAGATTAACGCGCACGACCTCGATTGATTGATCGCCGAGCAAACGCTCGGTATCCTGCGGCGCGGCGGTTTCGACATTGCTCGCGGCATTGGTGTTGTTCATACTTTTATTGGTGTTTGTTCGGTTGATGTTTAATGTTTGATTTCTCTGCTGCTCGGTCGCGCACCCCGCGCTGCCGAGCAAAAGAGCGACTAAAATTAATTCGCGGCTAAAACTTTTCACTTTTTTCTCCTGTAATATCTTTGATGTCAAGCGGCTGTTTCATAATGCTGTTGCGGCGCGTTAATTTACGAAAACTAAAATTCGTTCGATTGACTAATCAAATAATTTACAGTTTGCAAAGTCGGCGGACGACAAGTTTTTTATGAACGGTTGTGAAAATAAAACGAATGGATTTTTTAATTGAATAAGCCGGTTTTCGTTTTGTGTCAAATTGCCTGTTCGCGGTCAACTTAACAGCTTCCGCAAGTGCGGCACAGATGACGATTAACGAGATGCGCGGCGGTGATTAGTCCTGCGCCCGCGAGCAGAAACGGGATTTGCAGAATCAGATTTTCTTCAAAAGCCAAATGCGAGATGACAACCAGACCGATGCCGGAAGCGAATAAAATCAACGTGCGAAATTTGCGGTGGCGGCGAAAATACGCGGGCAGCAAACTTAGCGCGGCAACCAATACCGACACGCCGATAATTGTCCATTCGATGCGTTCATCAAGCAGAAAACTCAGCCCGACGAGCGGCAGCAGCGAGATAAAAAACGGCAGCGCGACGCAGTGAACCAGACAAATCCACGAAACGGCGGTGCCGGTCACATCGAGCCAGCCGCGTTCGTTTTCGACTGTTATTTCAACTGTTTGTTCGGAGTTCATAAAATTAAAATGATTGAGTGTTCAGCTTCGACAATCAATCATTTTATTTATTGCAAACAATCGAGAAAACAACTTTTTTATTAACAGCGCGATTTATTCAATCGTCTGTCCGCTGACGGCAACTAATTGTTTTTGAGGATTGAATGATTTATGAAATTGAGCTTTGGATTTTTTAGATGGAGCGACAATCTAAGGCTATTATGATAAAAACAGTTTCAACCAGCGTAACTTCCAATCGCTTTTAATCGTTTTATTACGGAGCAGTCCGTCAATAGCGTAAGCGGCTTCACGCGCAAAATGGCTCAAACGGTTCGATGTAGTAACAAAGCCTTCTCAACCATTCAGAGTTACAC
>JBDTSO010000007.1:0-19791 GCA_039931085.1 Acidobacteriota bacterium
TACGGCAAACTCGCATTTGCTTGTTTGCTTCTTTGTTTCTACTCTTGATTCACATAAATAATTAAAATGTAAATTTAGCAGAAAGCTGAATTGTCCGTTGCGTTCCGTTCGGACCGCTTCCTATTTTAGTAATCTGCACTTCACCGTTGGTTAAATCCGCGCTTGAGCCTACTAATTGAAAATCGGTCATATTAAACGCATTGATTAACTCAGCGCGAACTTGCATTCCGTAACGCTCGGAAAATCGAAATCTTTTGATAAATCCCAAATCGAGATTCCAGCCGCCGGGAGCGCGAAAAGCATTGCGGCGCGTAACGTCCGTCGGAAAAGGTCCGACTTCCGTTCCGCCCGAAACATCAGTAAACGGATTCGGCGTTTGGTTTGATAAATCAAAATAAGTAAATACATTCGCTCCCGACGGTGTCGGATTGGAGTTGCTTCTCGCCAGCGGCGCGGTCGGTTCAATGCGAAGACAAGTCGTAATCGCGTTTGTGCAGTCATAAATCGTGAACGGCGTTCCGGTGTTTGCCGTCACAATTCCGTTGATCGAAAATCCGTCTAGTAAAGATTTTGTAAAACCATTGGAAAATTTTCCGGCAAACGGAATATCATAATTGAAACTGGCGACGAAGCGATGCCGAATATCGAAATCCGAATAACCGTAATCGTAAGAAGGATTAAAGGGATCGGTTAATCCAAGATTGAAATTATTGGCTGATTCGCTGAAGGTCGAACTTATATTATCTTTAGACACCGAATAAGTGTAGCGGGCGGTGAAAGCCAGTCCAGATTTGGCTATGTCATTGCTGACCATAGAAAAAGAAACTCCGTTGTAATTTGAATAACCGCCGTTCGCCCGCGTATTGATGTTGGTATATTGGCAGTTGAGCCGCGTATTCGGAGCAAAACCCGCCGGACAGACATCCGCGTTGTTAGTGCCTTGATAAAAAAGGCTTGTTCCGATTCGGTTGTAATTCTCGATACTGTAAAGATCACGTCCCGCCGAACCGGAATATTCAACGCGGGCAGTTGTGCCGCGCAGAACCTCTCTTTCAAAAGCCAGACTCCAGAGATGCGCGTAAGCATTCACAATGTCTTGACGGACATGGCGCAGACTCGTACGCGGAAGCGTGCGCGAACCGTTTGCGCCGGCAAGCGGTCCGAAACTGTTGGTCGGAATCGGCAGATTTCCGCCGAAGTCGCTTGAAAATGCCGAAATCGTTGCATAGAACGGCGGATTTTGGATGACGTTGAAGGTTACATTGCCGAAGTTGCGTTCATAAGCGATGCCGTAACCGCCGCGCAGGGAAGTTTTGCCGTCGCCGAAAACGTCCCACGCGAACCCGACGCGCGGCGCGAAATTGTTATTGTCTTTCTTCCACAAACCGCCGTTTTCCGAAGCGATTCCGACAAAACCGTTGCGAACCTGATCTTGAATCGTGCCGCCGCTGCCGAAATAAAAGTTCGAGTCCTTGCCGGATTTCGATGCTTGCGGTCCATACCATTCGTAACGCAAACCGAGATTTATGTTAAATCGCGGCACGATTCTCCACGAATCGTTAAAATAAAGAGCATATTCGTTATAACGATTGTCTCTCGTAAAATCCGGGTACTGAACGGGCAAAGTAACCGTCCCGCCGGGAAATTGACCTTGCGGATCAACGGCAACCTGTAACTGGAAAAGCTGCCCGTTCGCCAAATTCTGCACCGCGCTCGCCAGCGTCTGACCGAGCGTTAAACTGGCGTTTTGATAAGCGGGAAAGTTGGTGTTATCGCGGATGTATAAATATTGTCCGCCGAACTTGAGGGAATGTTTACCAAAAATATAATTGTTATCCTGATTGATCTGGAAAAGGTTTTGCTGTCCGCTGACCGGAAGACCGCTTCCCGGATTAAAGGGAAGATAACCCGGAAGTGCAATATTGTCTCCGTTAAATGACGCGGATTGATTGGCGAAGAAATAGAGCGTCGGGTTTGACGGATCGTTTGTCAAAGAATTGTCAGTCTTGATACTTCGATAGGCGAACTTGGTATTTGAAACGAAATTGCTTGAAAAAGTCCGCGCATAATTAACGAGGAAATTTTTATTCGTCGTCGTCGTGCCGATGTCGTAACCGGCATACGGACTGAATCCTTGACTGCCCGTTAATAATTTGGGTCGCTCCTGCGCGTAACGCCCGTAGAGTTGGGATTTATCGTTAATCGTCCAATCAATTCTCGTGACGGTCGAGTATGAGTCCTGCGGTGTGCCGCCGCCGGCATCAACCGGCGCGGTGTATGAAACGCGCTGAAAATTCGGGGTTGCGCCGTCGCCGATGATAATGGGCGAACCGACGGGCGCAGCATTTAAAGTGCCGTAGGTGTTGAAGAAATTTCTCGTGTTCGCATTCGAGGAATTTATAAAATTCTCCGTCGGCACATACGCGAAAAGCGTCGCATTGCTCCGAATGGTCGTCCATTCCGTGCTGTTTGAAAAGAAAAGTTTGTTTTTCAAAACCGGACCGCTGACAAAATAGCCGAATTGATTACGGTTAAAATAATCACGCTCTGCTCCTTTGGCATTGTTGTCGAAAGTATTTGCCGCGAGTGCCGAATTGCGGTTAAACGCAAATACATTGCCAATCAGACGATTTGAACCGGCGCGGGTTGAAACATTAACGATGCCGCCCGATGCGCGTCCATATTCGGCGGAAAAATTGCTGGTAATAACTTGAAATTCGGCAACCGATTCGAGCGGCGTGGTCTGCGCGATGCCAGCCGTAAAAACATCGGAATTTTCTACGCCGTCGAGCAAAATGTTGGTGCTGGCGGCACGCTGACCGTTAATCGCCACGCCCGTTCCGCGTCCTGTCGGGTCTGCCGGTGAAACATTACCGGACAAATTCACAAGGTTATACGGATTGCGATTAAGAATCGGCAAATCTTGAATCTGCTTGCCGGTAATCGTTGTTGAAAGCTGCTGATCGGTAGTGTTGATTTCCGCCCCGCCACCCGTTGTAACCGTGACGGTTTCGGTTACATTCTGCACTCCGGCGGTCAAGTTCAGCGTAACGCGAGAGCCGACCGTAACCTGAAGTGTTTCTTTAGCATCCTGAAAACCTTCTTTTCCGGCAGTAACTTCATACGCGCCGGGTTGTAAATTCGGAACGAGATATGTGCCGTCATCATTGGCTGTAACCGTCCGAGTCGCATTGGTGGCTGTATTTCGCACCGTAACGGTCGCGCCGGGAATGGTTGCTGCGTTCTGGTCTTTAACCGTTCCGTTCAGTTGTCCCGCTTCTTGCTGGGCAAAAACCGGAATAAATGTTACCGCAATAAAAAGCATAACAACTATGGCGGCAAAATTTCCTTTCATCGTGCTTGGTTTTAATAAGTTATTTTTTTTCATCATAAACTCCATTTCTGGTTAAAATTTGTATCGGCGGTAGAAGAAGAAATCCATGAAATTTTCAAAATTGGTTCTCAAGTTCTTTAAAGTAGTGCTGTTTTTATTTTCCGAAAACTTTTTTTGTTCGCTTTTCGTCTTTTTAAGAAAATCCACACTTTTCCAATAATTTACTTTGTTGGATAAACTCCATTGTTTTGAAAATCGCTTTAACTCCTTCAACTGCTTCCACGCTGAAAAAGGCAATTGTTGTTCCTGTGTTTGTTGCTAAGTGTCTGTGTTTATTAGAGTTTGTTCATTTATAGAGATTTATATGTCGAAGGAGAAATAAATTTTGATTTAGTTTTTCGGAAACATTCAGGAGGTTTGGCAAAAAATCTAAATTTTCGGATAAACGAATTCTTTTATGTATTTCACAAATATAGAATTTTTACGCAGAATTGGATATTAAAAATCTGTCGGTCAATCGTATTCTCATTTATCTATTAAAATAACTTTCTTTAAAAAACATCGTCACAAGCTGCAATCAACTTATGACGATGTTTTTATAAATATAATTAAGTGATTTATTGTGCTTTTTGTGAACGCAGCAGCAAATCACCAATTCAAACCAATCAAAAAGTATGAGCGTTTTTTTCGCCGTTTCCGTTTAATTTGGTCAGATCAATTTTGTAACGCTTTATTTTTGCATTGAGCGTCGTAATTTTCATTCCCAGTAACTGTGCCGCTTTGGTTTGATTTCCCATCGAGCGAATTAAAGCGCAGCGAACCATTTTAACTTCAATTCGCTCTAATTCCTGAAATAGACAAATGGGATTTTCGCTTTCGATATTTTTTTCTAAATTAGCTTCGGTTTCTTCCAAAGAATTTATTTCTCTGACCAAAAGCATCGTTAAAGATTTGAGAGCTTCCAATTGATTAAGTTTCAAAACGCCTTCGGAACTGCTGAAGTTGTTAGACTGCATAAACATATTTCACTAACCTAAAATTTACCGATTAGTTCGGTATAATTCTCATAATATGGCTCAATTGGTGTTAAGACAAGTGCCAATTTGAGAATTTTTCATAATACCATTTTTTTACTGTTTTTCAATTATGCTGACGGCTCTCAGCGTGGGACTTTCTTTCGCTCATTTGTTGGAATTGCCGCCGCAGGTCTTTTATTTTGACGCGCATCTGCGGATTGCCGTCACAACGGGCGGATTATATTATCTCTTCGATCTAATGGGCGATTTCGTCGAGGTCGGTTCGGTTATCTCGACGCTGATTTTGCTTTTTATGATTTAGCGAAATCATCTTTGGTAAATTTAAAAGTATATTAGATTACTTCTTCCGATTTAAAATAGCGGGTCGCAAAAATTTGCGTCTGAATTCAACATTTTTATCAAATTTGTTACGCGCGATTAAGTCGGTTTTTTCTTGATGGAAACCGCATTTTGACAAATAAAAACGGCTTTTTTACGGCTCTGTCACGGAAGTTGTTTCGGCTAAAATAAACACGCCGCAAGTGATACAAACGTCGAGCATCGCCGCCGTCCATAAAAGCGGCGTTTGTGGCGCGTGTGCGAGCAGAAAAACGTGCAAAAGCAGATTCAAAACGAGCATCAACGCGCCGAGTGAAAGTGCGGCAAAGCGGGCTTTTCGATTGATGAGAACGCACACGCCGGTTGCCATCATCGCCGCGCCCGTCAGATAAACCAAGACGATTCTGAGCGGCAGGAAGGGAGCGACTTTCGCTGTTAGAAAATCTAAATTTAGAAATTGCTCGATGCCGAAAATTATCAACAAAAAGGCGAAAACGTAACGACTGATTTTGGCAATTTTGTCTAAAAAATCATTTTCGCCTCGTAACGAAATTCCCGCCAGCATAAACGCGGCGGAGGCGATTGCAGCGTCTTGCAGAGCGCGAGTCCAGCTAATAGCAGTTGTGTCGTGCGTTAATTTCGGGATGTGAATTATCAGAATAAACAACAAAAGCATCGTACCCAGCGAAGCGGCGGCGAGTCGTGCTTTTACATTCGAGATTAAAGCGAGTCCGGCGGCAATCATCGCCGCGCCGGTGAAATAAGCCCAGAATATCCGTAAGGGAAAAAACGCCGGAACAAGATTTGCCACAAAATCGGCGAACAAAAAATGCTGCGCTCCGAAAACCAGCCACGGAACGCCAAAGATTATTTGTATGATTCTGATGTATTTATTCTTCATTTCTCTACGGGTTTTTCAGTTTAAGCAATGATTTTATAATCAACTGAAAACGGCTAACCACTTCGTAAACTGTCGGTTCAATATTGGAAAGGTAAAATGAATTTGGTTTTGAAACAATAGCCGATTTTTCAAAGTTCAAGCAGACCAATTTTTAATATTAGATTTGAGCCGCGCGGAAACGTCGGGAATTTGAAAATTCACGGACGAATAAGATGGAAATAATTAATGAAAAGGACTGCTTTAAGCGAAAAGACGCATAACCGAAAAAACCGTGAAACTATTAAGTTCATGTAAATTATTTTTTGAGTAAATCTTCCAGTATGTTACCTAACTGCCGGACACCTTTTTTGATTTGTTTTTCATTGATCGCCGTGTAGCCGAGAATAAGTCCGTCGCGTTTTTCTTCGGTCAGTAAATGCGAGGAAATCGTTCCCAATTTGATGCCGACTTCAGCGGCGCGTTCGGCGACCGATTTGTCCGTAATGCCGTCGGGCAGCCAACCGACGATGTGCATTCCCGCCACCAAATTTTTGACTTCGAGCTTTCCTGCGAGATGTTTTTTTATTTCCGAGACAAGAATTTCCTGTCTGCTCTCATAAAGCCGTCGCATTCGGCGAATGTGCCGACTGAAATGACCTTCCGAGATGAATTCGGCGAGCGTCGCCTGATCAACCAGAGGTGATTGCGAGCCGGAAACGGCGCGGACGCTCGTAAAAATTTCGATCAAATCCGGCGGCACGACGATGCAGCCGAGCCTTAATGAAGGAAACATCGTTTTGCTGAAAGTTCCGACATAAAGCACGCGGTTATAGCGGTCGAGTCCCTGTAAAGACGGAAGCGGGCGATTCGTGTAGCGAAATTCGCTGTCGTAATCATCTTCGACGATAAATGCGCCCGTTGTCTGCGCCCATTCGAGCAGTTGCATACGGCGGGCGAGACTCATAGTTATTCCAAGCGGAAATTGATGCGAAGGCGTAACATAAGCGAGTTTCGCTTTTTTGCTTTTTCTAATTGCCGCCGCTACATTAAAACCATCTTCGTCAACCGAAATGGGAATAAATTTCGCATTAAAAGTTTGAAACGATTGCTTTACACCGAAATAACACGGATTCTCAGCTAATATTTCCGCGCCCGATTCGAGAAAAATCCTGCCGATAAAATCAAATGCCTGCTGTGCGCTCGAAGTGATAATCACCTGTTCGGGCAGACAATTAACGGCTCTGACCGATTTCAAATGCGCGGCGATTGCTTCGCGTAAAGGATAGAAACCCGCTGGTTCGCCATAACCGAAATTTTGCCGCTTGAGAGTGCGATAAGATTTATTAGCCAATTTTGTCCAAACGTCGAAGGGAAATTTATCTATCGCCGCCAAACCGTGCTGAAAAGGGATGGGCGGTGTGGTTTGATTGTAAAACAAAATCTCCCGGCTGTTTTTTAAAATTCTTTTGCCGTAATCGGTAAATTTCAACTTTCGCGCAGGAATTTCCGGTTCCTCTTTTGGTCGCTCGATTCTTGGTGCGCTCAAAAATTCTTCGGGCAGATGATTGGCAACGAAAGTTCCCGCGCCGCCTTTCGATTCGAGATAGCCTTCCGCTGTCAATTGATCGTAAGCGTTGAGAACAGTCATTCTCGAAATACCTAATTGTTTAGCCAGATCGCGCGAAGCGGGCAATTGTCTGCCGGCGTGAAATTCGCCCGACAAAATCGAACGCCGAAGAGTTTCGTAAATTTGACGATAAAGCGGCACTTTTGTGTTTTCGTCTAAAATGATAAAAGGCGGATGCGTCATACTTTTACAGATTATAAATTGGTCTACCCGGTTTGTCCAAAAGTGGACATTGCACGAATGCCGATCTTGAGTGAAAATCATTGTTTGCTGTAAAATTACGGTTTATAAAAACCATTTGGGAAAGACGTTAAATTTATTAAATAGAAATGAAAAAATCAGACATCAATCCGATGCCCGAGTATTTTGAGCGTTATATCAAAACGGTTGACGACGTAGAATTGCCGCAGGCTTTTGATCTAAGCATCCGGCAACTGGAAATTTTGGACAAAAGTCTGTTAGCAAGCATCGCTGATAAAAAATACGCCGCCGACAAATGGACGATCAAGGAAATCTTTCAACATATTATTGATTGGGAAAGAATTCTCGCGCAGAGAACTCTGCTTTACGCCAGATGCGAAGGTTCTACTTCGCAAAGTATTGACGAAAACCTGCTGGCTGAAAATATGAACGCCGAACGGCGCGATTTCGATTCGCTGATAGACGAGCTAATCATTACGCGGCTTTCGACCAAAGCGATGTTCGAGAGTTTTGATGATAGGGCGATGTTGAAAACGGGAATGAGTTGGAAATATGAGATTTCCGTTTTGGCGATGGGTTTTACGATTGTCGGTCATCAAAAACACCATGTTCAAATTGTTGAAGACAAATATTATCCGTTGATAAATCTATGAGAAAAAAAATCGCACCGACCGAACGGACAAAAGTTAAGCGCATTCCGAAACGCGGCAATTTTGAGCGCGAAACGATTTACAAAATTCTCGACGAAGGCTTTGTTTGCCACATCGGTTTTACAATTGACGATCAGCCGTTTGTCATTCCGACCGGTTACGCGAGAAGCGGCGACGATCTGCTGATTCACGGCTCGGCGGCGAGCCGTATGATGCGTGCGCTTTCTTGGGAAAAAGACGTTTGCGTCACCGTAACTTTAATTGATGGTTTGGTTTTGGCGCGTTCGGCGTTTCATCATTCGATGAATTACCGTTCGGTCGTTATTTTCGGCAGAGCGAAAACAATCAGCGGCGATGCTGAAAAACTAAATGCTCTCAAAGCCTTCACCGAACATATTGTTCCCGGTCGCTGGGCGGAAGTTCGCCCTCCGAACGCCAAAGAATTAAAAGCAACGACCGTTTTGCGTTTGCCGTTGCAGGAAGCGTCGGCTAAAATTCGCACGGGCGGTGCGGTTGATGACGCGGAGGATTACGATCTCGACATTTGGGCGGGCGTGATACCGCTGAAGATGATTTCCGAAAAGCCGGCAGCCGACGAAAAATTAAAGAAAAACGTAAAAATTCCGCCGAGCGTCGCGGATTACAAAAATTTACGGAAAAAAATATGAAGTTAAAACGGCGATAGTCAATGTTGAGCCAAATGCTTCTCAGTTGGCGGAAATTACAAAATTAATTGGGGACGAAAGATTGAAAACTTATTTTGAAACGGTTTTTCCGCCGGCAGATGTAAAAAAGCGCACGAACTTTCAAAAGCGGGACGGATACGCGGTAAAATTATTTTACAGCCTTAATCGTTTGTTTTCAGCTTGATACTTTTTTATTATAAAATTTCTCTTGAAAAATTGTTAATAAAAAAAACGGGCTGGCAATACTTACTAAAAATTGTTTATCAGAGGCACACTATGGAAGTTAATTGGAAATGTCCGCAAAATGATACGCCGATTCTTTTCAGCGAACGCGCCGAATGGACAGGTTTTGATATTCGTCATTTGCGCGTGCTGCCGGGCGAACTTGTCGAACAAACTTATGCGGCTCACGAAATTAATATTACGCTCGCCGGTTCGATAAAAACGCAAAAACATTCGCCGACCGGCAAATGGCTGACGAGCAGTGATAAAGTCGGAAATGTCTGCATTATTCCCGCCGGACAACCGACAAGAGCGGCTTGGGACGCGGAATTAGAATGTTTGACTATTATGCTCAATCCGGCTTTCGTCGCGCAGACGGCACTTGAGCAGAATTTGTCCGCCAACATCGAGTTGATACAAACACACGAACGCAATGATCCGCTAATTCAGCACATCGCGCTGACGCTGCTTGCCGAAGCAAATTCAAACGAACCAATGGGGCGAATGTATGCCGAATCGCTCGCGCAGACTTTGATTTTGCATCTGCTGAAAAATTACACTTCTGTCAATCATTTGCAGGAAAATGTCAGCGGCGGTTTGTCCGGTTATCGTCTTCGTCGGGCGATGGAATTTATCAGTGATAATTTGGAGGAAGATTTGTCTTTATCGGAAGTTGCCGAAGCCGTCGGTTTGAGCCAATTCCATTTTGCCCGCGCTTTTCGCCATTCGACGGGACTTACGCCGCAACAATACTTAGTGCGGCAAAGAATTAATCTAACTAAAGAACTTTTGTTAAAAGGCGATTTGCCGCTCGTCGAAGTCAGTATTCAGGCAGGTTTTAAAAATCAAAGCCACTTCACAACTATATTTCGCAAATTCACGGGTTTTACGCCGAAAGCCTTTCGGGAAGCCAAACACCGCTGACTTTTCCCTTTTAATTTTCCCATTTTTTCAGTTTGAGCAAGCAGACCAAACCAACAGCAAGCAGAGAAAAGACACAGAATACACGCATCGCCTAAACTCGTTTTGATTCAGAGTAATTAAGGAGATTTATGATGCGTATATTTTTTACAATTTTATTTATCGTTTCAATGTTTGCGTTTAACGTGAACGCGCAAACCGAAATCGCACAAACGGCTTTTGAACGCGGCGTAACCAACGCTCGCGCCGGAGAATTTGAGAATGCGTTGAACGATTTTCAAAAGGCTTTAGAAAAACAAAGGGTTTCAAACAAAAATTCCGCCGCATTTTTAGCAAAAATCAATTACAACATCGGCGTTTGTCTATATCGTTTGAATCGCTCAACCGATGCCGTTTCATATTTAACAAAAGCTGTTCAATTAAGCAAAAATAACTATCGAAACGCTTTTTATGTGCTGGCAATGGCGCACGTCGAACTTCAAAATTGGCAGGCAGCAAAAGACGCTTTTCGTGCCGCTATCAAACTGCAAAAAGGCGATGACGGTGAAAGTTGGTTTGATTTGGGCAAAGTTTATTTAGCTGAAAAAGATTACAGAAACGCCGCCGTTGCTTTTCAAAATGCGATTCGCGGCAAAAGCACTGACGCGGCGACGGCGCACAACAATATCGGAGTAATTTCGGCGATGAACGGTGATTGGACGGAAGCCGGTAAGCAATTTGAAACGGCGATAAAAATGTCCGGCGGAGAACTACTGGTGGCAAAACGCAATCTGGAATTCTGCCGCTCAAACAATTTCAACAGTGATTTGATCGCAAAGCTCGAATTTATAAACAACAAAAATTAAAATAAGGAGAAAAATAATATGGAAAACAATAAACAAACCGACGTATTGGCGATTTTAAAACTATATGAAATGCGGCGCGAAGAACATCTGCGCTCGGCACGGCGTTGGTTTTACACGGAATTTTCGCCGGAAATCGCGGGCGACATAGCGAAACTCGTCCTCAGCGGCGAGAACGAAAGCGCGTATTACCGGACTGTAACCTCGTATTGGGAAATGGCTTGTTCGTTCGTCAACAACGGCGGACTGGACGAAAAACTTTTTTCGGATGCCAACAGCGAACATTTTTTTATTTTTGCTAAGTTGCAACCATTTTTACCGGAACTTCGTGAGCTTTTTAGTGATCCGAATTACAACGGGCATTTGGAAAAACTCGTGATGAAAACTGCGAACGTCGAAGAAAAACTCGAACGCCTTCGCAAACTAATGACGAAATGGTCGAATAAAAAGCCTCTTGAAATGAGTGAAGCGCAATAATCTGAACAGAAATTTTTAGGAAATAATTATTATGAATGCAAACGAAAACAAGCAACTGATGAAAAACGTCTTTGCGGAACTTTCAAACAGAAATTCCAAGCCGTTCGGTGAAATTTTAGACGACGACGTGCGCTGGACAATAATCGGAACGACTAAATGGTCGAAAACTTATGACGGCAAACAATCAGTTTACGAAGACTTGCTCGAACCTCTTTTTGCACGCTTTGCCAATCAATATAAGGGCGTGGCAAAGCGAATTATTGCCGAAGACGATTATGTCGTCGTTGAAGCGCACGGGAATTCGAAAACAAATGCCGGGGAAGATTATAACAATGAATACTGCTATATTTTCCGATTTGACGACGGTAAAGTAAGCGAAATAACCGAATACTGCGATACGGCGTTGATTGAACGGACATTGGGATAAAAAATCTTTTTACCAAAGCGGTCTGGTTGCGAAGGGTTAAATTGGCACTTGTTTTAAGACCGCCGACAGTTAAAATAATGAATTCAGCCGTCAATTTATCTAAATAATGACGGCTTTTTTCAAAATGAAATTATGACAAAGTTGAAAGTAGCGGTCATTGGTGCGACGGGCGGAACGGGAAAGACGGTTGTCGAGAACGCGATTGCCGCCGGATATGAAGTTATTGCCGTGGCGCGTCGTCCCGATGCGGTAAAAATTCACAGCGAGCGGCTCGATATTCGGCGCGGCGACGCGCACGAATTCGGTTCTATTTGTCAGGCAATGTCCGGCGCGGATGCGGTTATTTCGGCAATCGGCAGCGGACGGGCAAAAGAGCCAACGCAATTTTATTCAAAGGCGATTCGCAATATTATTTCCGCGATGCGCGAAACAAATGCACGGCGTTTAATCTGTATCGGGGCAAGCGGTTATATTGACGCGCCCGGACATCCTCTGTGGATGCGTCTGATGATGGAAAACGTCGTGCGGAAACTGCTTCATCATTCTTACGAAGATATGATACGAATGGAGGAAATTATCAAAGACAGCGATCTTGATTGGACGATTATCCGTCCGCCGCGTTTGACGAACGGACGGCGCACGGAGTTTTATCGCGTGCAGGAAGAAGTCGTCATCGGCGGCGCGAAAATTTCACGCGCCGATGTCGCTGATTACATCGTCAAGAACTTAAATGATTCGCGCACTTTTAGTGCGGCGTTTGGCGTTGCGTATTAAGGTAAAGAATTTTATATTGCAAAATTATGACGATTAAAATTGGATTGATCGGCGATTATTCACCGCAGGTGACGGCGCACATTGCGATACCGCAAGCACTTCAATTGGCGGCAGACGAAACCGAATGCGAAGTCAAGGAAACTTGGCTGGCAACCGACGAAATTCTTGGAAATTTCAAACGGCTTTCCGATTTCGATGCGCGCTGGTGCGTTCCCGCCAGCCCTTATAAAAGTATGGACGGCGCACTTGCCGCGATTAAATTCGCGCGTGAAAAAGACGTGCCGTTTTTAGGAACGTGCGGCGGTCTCCAGCACGCAGTGATCGAATATGCGCGAAATGTTCTCGGATTTACGAAAGCCGATCACACCGAATCTAATCCTGAAACTTCGATGCCATTAATGACGCAGCTATCGTGTTCGCTTGTTAAGACGGAAGCAACGATTAAACTCAAAGAAAATTCCCGCACCCGGCGAATTTACGAAGCGGATGAAATAATTGAACAATATCATTGCAATTTCGGTTTTAATCAGGAATACGAATTTTTATTTGAAAAAAGCGAAATGAAAATTACGGGCGCGGACGCGAATGGCGAGCCGAGCGTCGTCGAACTTGCAAGTCATCCGTTTTTCGTCGCCACTTTGTTTCAACCCGAACGCTCTGCGCTTTCCGGCAAAGCGCATCCGCTCATTTTAGCTTTCATTGAAGCCGCAAAATTGTTTCAAAATGGAAAGAGAATGTTGGAAACAAAAAACATAAGATACGTCGCCGAGGTTTAAGATAAAGTTGGGAATCTAATTTCAGATCTTAAACCGGTTTGATGATAATGAAAATATGTTCAAGAGCAAAAAAACTTTAATGCTTATCCGTCAAATATTACTTATTGTTTTTGTCGTAGGATTAGCTTCGTTTAGTATCTGTCTAGCCCAAAATTCACAACAGTCTCCGATGCCAAAAACAAAAATTATCGTTTTAGGTGTTGGTCATTCGCCGCAACTTGTCGCAGAATCTTACCGACCCGCGGTGCTAAGAGCTTTTCTTGATAAAGTTAATCCTGACGCTATCTGTATCGAGAGATCGCCGGAAGAGTTCGCCCGAAATGACTTCTATGAGTTTACGTATGAACAACAATATCTCACGGTGCCATATGCAAGAGAACATCGCATCCCATTATGCCCGATAGACTGGTTACCGGCAGCAGAGGACACATCTCTTGCCTTTGGTATCGCTGATCTTGAAGTGCCGACTTTTATCCGCAGAACTTCTGGATTTCAAGGCTTCATTAGTTTTACTGATAAAGAAGATTTAAGCCTCGACTTGTTTTATGCGGAAACAGAAAGTGATCGAGAGAAACAACGAAAGTTTGCTAACACACTACCTGAACAAGCCGGTTTTGATTACCCCAGACGCTTGTATTTGTATCGGACATTTATGCAAACGAAGCGTATCGCTCAAGCTGCAAAAGCCTATCGTGGGCAGACAGTTCTAGTCGTAGTCGGTTCACTGCATAAGAATGATATTGAGCAAATACTTAAAGACGATTCAACAATTGAGATCGTTCAACCGTCCAGCTTCGGTCATCCAGATACAAAAAGTATAGCCAAAGCTATTAAACGCGAAGACCTTTTAGCAATCGCTACATTCAATCTGCTCGGCGTGCAGTCAAAAACCGGCAATATCAATTGGGATTGGATGAATCGTATTCTCAAAGACTTGGAAAAAGAAAAAGAAACGGCTGAAACGCTTCTGTTGAAAACTCGCTGGCAAGTGCTGACGAAACGAATAACTGCACAGGAAGCATTGAGCAGCTATCAGAGGGCATCCGATTTAGCTAAATCGGATGAACAGTTTACATGGACAGGTGTGAAGGATAGATCACGCATTGATTCATATTTCGATCCGTTTGGTAATCTATCTATCGGGCAGCGAGCAGAAATTGAAATGGCACGAGAGAACAATAAGCTGAAACGATTATCCGCAGTAGAAGAATCCCGAAAGCGGTTAATGAGTCAACTTTCGGAACTGAAAATTCAACAGTTGGCGGCATATTGGGATGAATATATCCTTAAAATGGATTAAATCTTCGCCCCGACGATGTCTAACAAATAATTGAAAGTGAGGTGAAACATTTTGAAAGTTATAAAAAAAGAACACATTTATAATACCGAATTGGTTTGGACGGGAAATTTAGGCGACGGGACGCGAAACTACAAAGATTACAGCCGGGCGCACGAGATTTCCGTTGAAGGAAAACCGATAATCGTCGGTTCGTCCGATCCGAATTTTAACGGCGATGCGTCGCGTTACAACCCGGAAGAAATGCTCGTCGCGTCGCTTTCAAGTTGTCATCTGTTGTGGTATCTGCATTTGTGCAGTCAGGCGAAAATCATTGTGGTTGATTATAAAGATAAGGCGAATGGGAAAATGATTGAAACCGCAGGCGGCGGCGGGCATTTTACGGAGGTTGTTTTAAAGCCGCGCGTTTTAATTACCGAGGAATCCGACATCGAAAAGGCAAATGAACTTCACCATAAAGCGCACGAACTTTGTTTTATCGCCAATTCCGTGAACTTTCCGGTTCTCTGCGAAGCAGTCATTTCAGTCAAACAATTTTCGGTTGCCGCCGATTAAAAATTTTTAGCCGCCTCAAATAAAAAATTTAAAATAATGAACGAACAGAAAATTTTAACCGAAGCCTTCAACGAACGCGATATTATATTTCAAACGTCTTTATTGATAGAGAACGACAGTAGAAAATTTTTATGAAAGAAATTTTCGTAGTTTTCAAAAACTAAATTAAAAGGAAAATTTTTATGAAACAAAGATTAAATTTAATGGAAAAGGGCGGCGCCGCGATACAGGCGATGTTCGGTTTGGTCGGGTATTTAGGGAAATCGTCCGTGGAAAAGAATTTGTTTAATTTGATTTATTTTCGCGTTTCGCAAATAAATGGCTGTGCGTATTGTCTGGATATGCACTCGAAAGATTTACGCGCCGAGGGCGAAACCGAGCAGAGACTTTATATGCTGGATGCGTGGCGCGACGCGACGGTTTACACGGAACGCGAACGAGCCGCGCTTTTATGGGCGGAAAGTTTGACAAAACTCGGCGAAAGCAGCGTTCCCGACGAAGTTTATGAAGAAGCGAGAAAACAATTCAACGAAGCGGAATTAGTTGATTTAACGATGGCGGTTATTTCCATCAATGGCTGGAATCGTCTAAACATCGCGTTTCGCACCGAAGCCGGAAATTATCAGCCCGGACAGTGGAAGGATTAATGACGGAGTTAAAATGAGATTAAAACCAATTGAAAATCCGGGCGGCATTTTGGTCAAAATCGCTTACTGGTGGTCGCGTCGGGAATTCGGCAAAGTGATTATGCCGATGAAAGTGATTTATGCGAGAAAGACGAAATTAATGTTCATCGCCAACAAAATTTATCAATTTCAGGAAAAAAATGTTTCGCTTGAACCTGCTTTGCGGATTTTGATTCAAACTCAGGTTTCGATGCTCAACGGCTGCGCGTTTTGCAACGACATTTCGCTGGCTCAAGCCGTGCAGAAAAAACTTGGCGCGGAAAAGTTTTTCGCGCTCGGCGATGACGCTGAGGCGAAGACACAAGCCTTTTCCGAAAAAGAGCGAGCAATTATTGCTTTTGTCAATGAATATGCGGAAAACAGAAAAATCTCTGATGAAACTTTTGAAAACCTGAGAAAGTTTTTCAATGAAAATCAAATCATCGAAATCGTAGCGATGAACGCCTTTGAACAGTATTTTAACGCCTTCGCCGTGCCGCTTGAAATCGAATCGGACGGTTTAAGAAATCTGGCGGAAAACGGTGCGAAAGGATAAAAAAAGTTTTGGAAAATTGTTTTTGCCAAAAATCCTATGCCAAAAATGCAAACGGAATTAAAAAATATTTTCGAGTGTATTCCAAATTTTGATCTGTCATCAGGCAGGAAAATTACCGGCGAATTTTTATCGCTTGAATTAAAAGATTTTCACGTCGCCGCAAATCACGTTTAGCTTTTGCCTTACGGCAGAAATTCAAACCGCGCGGATTTTAATCTTGTTCTCAAGGAAAATCGCGGAATGTGCGCGACGAAACACGCTCTGCTCGCCGCGCTTGCCGCTGAACATAATCAGCCGGTTTTTTTGACGCTCGGAATTTACGAGATGAATGAAGGAAATACGCCGGATGATGAAATTAACATCCGCGCCGATTCCGTCAAGCACCGATTTATTATTCATTCGCCCGAAGAACTGAAAGGTTTATACGGTGAACCGAATGAACGCTCGGTTTTGAAAGTCAAGGATTTTCTTGACGATAACAGTAGAAAAATTATCAAATCTGCGCCTTTTGCCGTTCTCGCGGCAAACGAAACGGACTTATCAATTGCGCGAAAGCAGGAATCAACTATCCGAAGCGGTCAAAGAGGTATTTTATGTGCATCGGCGCAGATATGGCGCACGAAGGATTTCCGCCGAACTGCTTGCCGAAGGCGTGGCAGTCGGGCGCAGACTAGCCGGGACTTTGATGAATGAACAATCTCTGACGGCAATTCGCCGGAAACGATTTGTGCCGAAGACAACCGATTCCAATCACGCTTTCGGGTATAGTCCGAATCTGCTGCGTGATGCTTTGAACGAGGCGACCGGACGTGGTGAAGTCGAGTCCTTTGGAATTTGAAAAACAGTTGAAAATAAAACAAATGAGGAGCAAGGAGAGTTTTTTCTCTTGTTTTACTTGACCACCTTCTGTGAAGCAGCATCCTTTTGTCAATTTTTTCGTAAAATAACAACATTGCAAACCGCAGTTTCCAACGAGTTCTCATCATCCTTCTGTTCGCGCTCTCGCTTGCTGACCGAAATCTTCGGCGGCGCATTTTAGGCTTCGAGTGTGGCGGCGCATTCTCAGAATCGGCTCTCGTCTAGCGACCAAGGTGGTCATCGCGCTCACCACAAATTGTTTGAACTTGTCGGTCTTCGGCATTTCTTCGGCTTTTATTCCCTTAAAGTTTCTAACTGCCGGTCGTCATCAATTGGCTTTCTTGACCGGCAATTCCGAATTCGGTTCCGTCGCGCCACATCGCATATAAGATTCCCGCCAACTTCCGCGCCAATGCGACAACCGCAATTTGTTTGCCGCGCCGGGCGGCAATCGCCTGCGTCCACTTCTGGAGTTTGGCGGTGTCTGCCTTTTTGCTTCGAAGCAGTGACCACGCCGCTTCAACCAGCAAATATCTCAGTCGTCGGTTACCCGTTTTCGTCAGCCGCCCGCGCTGCCGCCGCTCACCCGAACTGTTTTCGCTCGGCACCAGTCCCAAATACATCCGCACTTGTTTCGCCGTCTCAAATCGCTCAACATTGTCAATGACTGCCGCGAAACTCGCCGCCGTGACCACTCCAACTCCAGGAACCGTTTGTAATCGCTTGACGGTTTCATTGTCTGCCGCCAATTTCTCCAACTCTTTGTCAGTGATCTTGATCTGCTCGTCCAGTGTTTTCATTGCTTCGATTAACGGAGTCAGCGTTTGCCTCAGCACTGACGGCAATTCCATCGCTTCGAGTTTGCGGCTCAAGCGGTCGGCATCCGACGAGTTCAAGCGCAAACCTTCCCCGCGCAGTAAACTCTTGGCGAAACTGATGTATCGGGAACGCGTCAAAACTAATTGCTCTCTGACCGCCAATAAATTCTTGGTTGCCCGCGCTTCGTCGGAAATCCGGTGCGCCGCCCGATACGCTCCCAGACGGCACGCTTCGCATAAAGCTCTGGCATCACGCCGATCAGTCTTGACCTTTTTGCTGCGGGTCGCATACATCGGCGCAAAATTCGGATCGGCGACGATGACTTTGTGACCCAACTCCTCTAAACAACGGGCGACCCACTCCGATTCGGTTGAAGCTTCGATCAGAATGCAAACCTGTCCGAAACGCTGACCAAAAAATTGCGCTAATGTTTCGCGCTCGGTCTTGAGACGTTTTTCAACAAGTTCGCCATCCTCGGTGATCAAACAAATCTGCGAGTTCACTTTACCTAAATCAAATCCAACGTATTCCATTATTGCTGACCTCCACTGTTAATTTGTCGATAGCATTATGCCACGACAAGCGACGCTGGTCAGCCGCTTCATCCTATCTCAGTAGGCGGAGGCACAAGAAAAAAGATGAAAATATACATTTCAGCAGATATGGAAGGAGTTGTCGGAGCGGTTACGGCAGAGCAGTTGACTCCGGCGGGCTTTGAGTATCAACAGTTTCGGGAATTTATGACACAGGAAGTCAACGCCGCCATCGAAGCTGCGTTTGAAGCCGGAGCGACGGAGATTGTCGTCAGCGATTCGCACGGCAACGCGCAGAATTTGCTGATTGAGAAACTGCCGAAAAATATTCTGCTTGTCCGTGGTTTTCCGCGTCCGCTGATGATGATGCAGGGCATTGACGCGAGTTTTGACGGCGTGATTTTTCTCGGCTATCACTCAAGCACGACCAACCCGCAAGGCGTGCGGGCGCACACAATGTCGAGTGCGCGGCTGGCTGATGTGCGGCTTAATAATATTTCTATGTCGGAAGGCGGTTTCAATGCGGCGATTGCCGGACATTTTGACGTTCCCGTCATTATGGTTTCGGGCGATGACGCGGTGGTGAAGGAAGTTTCTACGCTGTTGGGCGATATAGAAGGTGCGATTGTGAAATGGAATTACGGCTTTCACTCCGCACTGACGATGATGCCTGAAGCCGTTTATTCGCTGATTCGTGAGAAGGTCAAAAGGGCAGTCGGTCGCATCAAAGATTTCAAGCCGTATAAACTGAAAACACCTGTTCAATTGGACGTTCGCTTCAAAAATTACCGTCCGTCGGAAGTCTTGAGCTATTTATCAATCGTCGAACGCACCGACGCACACAGCATCAGATTTATGGGCAAAGATATGGTCGAAACATCGAAGTTTATGGAATTTATCACGACTTATGAACCGGGATTAGAACCTTAAAACGGAAGCAGTCATATTTTTAGACTACAGTCGGATTTATTTTGGAATTATGCAGGGGCGAAATATTTGAATACGAGTAAAATATCAATCAAAAATCTCTTCCGGCGCAGCCTTTGTGTCGGATTATTTTTCATTTTGGCGACTAATCAGCTAAACGCCCAAGAGTGAGTTGTGACATTGGTTGGCGGAACGATTATTGACAGCACGAACAGACCGCCGATGACGGTTTATAAGATTTTGATTCGCGGTGAGCGCGTCGCCGAAGTATGTGTTTTTTTATTCATTCCTTTTTTTTAGTTTTCCTTAATTATTTGGACTGAATAATTAACGAAGTAAATATTCAAATCATACTTACTTCGTCTGTGTTTGCGGTTGTATCTTCGGCAAGATAAACTTCGCCCATTCC